>JAEXPG010000413.1 GCA_023447015.1 Verrucomicrobiota bacterium | reverse complement strand
TCGCCTCCGTCACCACCGACTTCGACCTCGTCCCGCGCGACGCCGCCCCCGATCTCGGGGCGTTCGAGTTCGTCGCACCGGTCCCGCAGACCTACGCCGCCTGGCGCACCGCGAACTTCACCGGCGCCGATCTCACCAACGACGCCATCTCCGGCCCCAACGCCGATCCGGACGGCTGCGGTCTCACCAACTTCGCCCGCTACGCCTTCGCGCTCGCCGCCCGGGGCTCCGTCGCGAATCCGATCACTCTCGGCACTGCGACCTCGGGCAGCGACACGTTCCTCACCCTCACCTTCCCGCGTCGCACGACCGCGACCGACGTGACCTACATCCTCGAGTCCAGCTCCGACCTCGTCACCTGGACCGCCGTGCCCGGGCGCACCTACACCGCCGGCTCCGGCTCAATCACCGCGCAGGACGCCGTGGCCATGGGTACCGCCTCCCGCCGCTTCCTGCGTGTCCGCGTCTCGGCCTCCCCCTAGGCAACCACCCTGGAACGCTTCTGCACTTCAACCTCAACTTCCCACTTCAACTTCTCGGCCTCCGTTCCGCGCCGATTCCGCCGCCTTCGCCGCACCATTTCCCCGAAACCACTCCTGGGCGCGCCGAGATCCAAATCAACTTCCCCTTCTCGAAAGCGCGTCGCGCCGTAGATTTTCGCAGGTTCTGCCGACCGGCACGAACGCCGAACGGCAGAACGTCCTTCGACCTCGGCTCATCACTCCGCCATCATGAGTTCTCGCCACCCGCTTCTCGCGCTCACCCCGATCATCGTCGCATCCCTCTCGGCGCAGACCGACACCACCCCGCCCTCGGTTCCGGTCAATGTCGCCGGCACCGCCGTCTCCTCGACCAGCACTGTCCTCTACTGGACGCAGGCCGAGGACGACGTCGCCGTCACCGCGTACGATATCTATCGCGACGCTACTCTTCTCCGCACCCACTCCGACAACACCTTCACCGACACCGGCCTCCCGCCCGGCTCCGCGCACACCTACCGCATCGCCGCGCGCGATGCCGCCGGCAACGTGAGCGCGTTCTCCTCCTCGTTTACGGTCACGACCGATCCCGCCGAGAATCCGCGCCTCGTCCGGTCCGAGCATCTCACCTACATCGGCGCTTTCCGTCTACCCGGTGACGAACACAACGTCTACGCCTACGGCGGCAACGCCATCGGCTTCAACCCGACCAACAACTCGCTCTTCGTCCGCGGCCACGATTGGTACCAACTGGTCGGCGAGGTCGCCATTCCCGAGCCCGTCGTCTCTTCCGACTACTTCACGTTGCCGGTTGCCCCGGTCCTCCAGGACCAAACCGACATCACCGAGGGCCACCTCGACGCCGTCGGCCCCGATGGCTCCGCGATGGAAGGGTGCAAAGTCGGTGGCCTGCTCGTCCACGGCGGCCGCCTGATCGGCACCTCTTACGTCTACTACGACGCGGGCGGCGGCGCCACCCGATCGCATTTCACCTCGAGTCTCGACCTATCCCGCAGTGGCGACTTCGCCGGCATGTTCACCGTCGGCACCCTGAATCCGGGCTGGGTTGGCGGCTACATGGCGCACATCCCGCCGGAGTGGCAGGCCGCGCTCGGCGGTCCCGTGCTCACCGGGCTCAGTGGCGTCTGCATCGTCAGCCGCTCCTCCTACGGCCCCACGGTGAGCGTCTTCGATCCCGCCACCCTCGGCGCCACACCGGCCCCTGCACACCTGCTCGTCGGCTACACTTATGAGCACTCGACGCTCGGCACCTGGGGCAACTCCACGGAATTGAATCCCCAGTACAACATGAACACAAGCGTGGCCGGCGCGGTGTTCCCCGTCGGCACCGATAGCGTGCTCCTGATTGGCACGAGCGGTGTCGGAGTACCGGGCTATGGGCTGGGTACCGCCGATCCTGCGCTGGACCGCACGCCCGTTCCCGGAACCAACGGCGAGGTAATCTACATCTACGACCCCGCCGGCCAGGGCAAAGGCACGCACTCGTTCCCCTATGTCGCCTACGTCTGGGCCTACCGTGCCTCCGACCTCGCCCGCGTCGGCGCCGGCGAGCTCCAGCCCTGGCAGGCCGTCCCCTACGCCACATGGGAGATCCCGCTGCCGTTCGGTCCCCACGGCCACCACACCCTCGCCGGCGCCGCCTACGACTCCGCCACCAATCGTATCTACGTTTCTCAGTACGGCGCCTACGGCGACTCCCCCGTCATCCACGCCTACCAAGTCGCCCTCGCCCCGCCCGCCACCTACGCCGGGTGGCGCGCCGCCAACTGGGTCGGCGCCGATCTCGCCAACGACGCCATCTCCGGCCCGCTCGCCGATCCCGACACCTCTGGCGTAACCAACCTTCAACGCTACGCCTTCGCGCTCCCCGCCCGTGGCCCCATCGCCAATCCCATCACTCGCGGAACCGCCACCTCCGCCGGCGCGAGCTACCTCACCCTGACCTTCCCCCGCCGCACCGCCCCAAGCGACCTGACCTACACGCTCGAATCCAGCTCCGACCTCGTCACCTGGACCGCGGTCCCCGGCCGCACCTACACCGCCGGCTCCGGCCCGGTCACCGCGCAGGACGCCGTCGCCATGGGCACGGCCACCCGTCGTTTCCTCCGCCTCCGCCTCACCACCGCCCCGTAACAATTCCGAGGTAGGAGCCTGCGTGCAGGCGACTCCGCGATCGAAGCAGGCCTACACACCCAGATCGCCTGCGAGCAGGCTCCTACCTCCGCTTTCCCTCCTCCCCAGAGAAAATCGCGCCGACAGGCGCCTAAGGTTTTGCGCCCCGCAAAACCTCTCCGTCCGCCCATCCGTCCTCCGCTCATGATTCACCGTCCTCTCCTCGTCGCCTCGGCGTTCCTCCTCGCGCGCGTCTCCTCGACCGTCGCCCAGACCCCGGCCAGCCCCATCGTCGCCGACCACCGCGCCGTCGCCGCGTTCGACGACATTCCCCCGCAGTACCTCGCGCAGGTCCGCCAGATGCTCGTCTACGTGGCAGGCGAATCGCACTCCACCGCCTACTGTTACGGGCCCCAGTTGCTGGCGGCCCAGAGCGCTGGGCACCCCGCGGTCGGCGCGATGATGGACGACATCCAGTACTTCGGGGATCCAAACCCGTCCTACCCCGCGTTCAATCCGGCCAACCCGCGCCTGCGCGTCATCCGCGGTTACGGCGGCGAAGACGCCTGGTTCACCAACTCCGAGACGGTCACCACAGTGATCCCGTCCCTCCTCGCGCGCTACAGCAGCCAGGGGGTCACCGCCATCGGCTTCGGCTGGTGCTGGGACATGACGTGGATTCCGTACACCCCCAACCGCGCTTCGGCCATCGATCCCGTCTACCGCGTCCACTGGTCCGGCCGCTCCGTCTACGGCCCGCAGGATGATCGTTGCTGGGGCCTCGACGCCGAGGACCAGGCGATCACGGGCAACTCCGTCAACCTCGACACCTACCTCACCGCCACCCAGTCCTACGTCGACTACTGCTCCAGCCACGGCCTCGCCATCAAACCGTTCTTCACCACCGGCCCGGTCGACGACTCCGACGACTACCAGTACTTCGACCAGAACGAGAAGGGCTACGCCCGCGAGCTCAAGCACGCCCGCATCCGCTCCTGGGTGACAGCGCACAACGGCATCCTCTTCGACTTCGCCGACATCCTCTCGCACAACAACGCCGGCCAGGCCGCCACCGGCTCCTGGACCGACGACCTCGGCCGCACCCGCACCTTCCCGGTCTTCCACACCGACAACGGCGTCAACCCGTACGGGGCCTACCACTTCGGCGAGGTCGGCGCCGTCCGCATCGCCAAGGCCATGTGGTGGATGCTCGCCCGCATGGCCGGTTGGGACGGATTGCCCGCCGGCGGCGACACTGCTGCACCCAGCGTTCCGACAAATCTGGCCGCCACCGCCACCTCCAGCACCGCGGTCAATCTCACCTGGACGGCCTCCACCGACAATGTCGGCGTCACCGGTTATCGGATCTACCGCGCCACCGGCTCCGCCGCACTCACCCAAATCGGCACCAGCACCACCCCCACCTACGCCGACACCGCCTTGGCCGCCGCGACTACCTACCGCTACACCGTGGCCGCTTACGACGCCGTACCCAACGTCTCCTCTCAGTGCGCAGCCGTCAGCGTCACCACCCAAGCCGCGCCTGTCGCGCCGACCATCGTCTCCTTCACCGCCACGCCCGCGACCATAACTAGCGGGCAGAGCTCCACGCTGAGCTGGAACGTCAGTGGCGCGACCGGTCTCTCGATCAACCAAGGCGTCGGCACTGTCACCGGCACCAGCCGCTCCGTCAGCCCAACTGCCACCACCACCTACACCCTCACCGCGACCAACGCCTCCGGCTCCACCACTTCGACGACGCGCGTCACCGTCAACGCCGCTCCCGACACCCAGGCACCGACCGTCCCCACCGGCCTCGCCGTCACGGCGCCAACACCCACCACCGTCTCGCTCACCTGGACCGCCTCGACCGACAACGTCGGCGTCTCCGGCTATCGGATCTACCGCGCCACCGGCTCCGGCACCCTCGCGTCGATCGGCACCAGCGCCACCGCATCCTACTCCGATACCGGTCTGACCGCCGCCACCTCCTATCGCTACGCCGTCGCCGCGTACGATGCCGTTCCCAACACCTCCGCGCAGACCGCAGCGGTCAGCGTCACCACGCCCGCCGCGCCCACGACCGGGCTAGCGGGCTTCTTCCGCGAAGGTCAGACCTTCCTCACCTGGCAGGAGAACACCGCCATCGCCGGCGAACGATATCGGATCTATCGCCATACCGCGCCGATCACCGCGGCCAACCGCGCCGCCGCCGCGCTCCTCGCCGAGCTCCCCGAGGGCACCGCGCGTTTCAAAGAGATGTACACCCGCCAGGGCACGCTGCTCACCAGCACCGAGCCGCGCATCCAGCCGCGCATCATCGCCCGCCATGTGATCCAGCCGCACGGCCCACAACTCGCCGCGGGCACCGGCCTCTTCGTCCACACCACCCACGAAACCGCCGGCACCTACTATTACGCCGTCACCACCGTGGTCGGCGGCGTCGAGGACGTCTCCTTCGGTCCAACCAACACCACCGGATCCATCGCCGAGGCCGCCCAACCGATCGGTGCCGTGCCCTACGTTTCCTACACCGCCGACGGCGTCGCCTACACGGGCTACACGCTCTGGATGGACTACGCCCTCTTCAAGGACTGCTACCTGGGCTACGCGGTGCCCTTCTACCTCACCAACGAC
>JAEXPG010000623.1 GCA_023447015.1 Verrucomicrobiota bacterium | reverse complement strand
TCACTATTCCGTGGGCGTCGCTGACAGCGACGACCGAGGGCTTACTCACTCGAACTTCACCTCGAGGGCCTTGCCGCCGTACCGGAGGGTGCGGGCAATCTTCGGCTCGAAGCTGAACCCGACCGGTTTGCCCGCCTCGACCAGAACGACCTGCACGGTGCGCTCGGCGAGCATGCCGGGGAACGAGCCGTTGCGTTGGCCGATCACGAGCGTGCGCTTGGCATTGTCCCAGCGGAAGGGAATCCGTGTCGCGGCGCCCTTCTCGTAGCCGTAGGTGAGCCCGTCGTCCTCATAGAGCGTGAACGCCCCGTCCGCCCCCGCGTAGACCCAGAGGGTGAGCGGATCAGCCGGTTTCTCAGTGGCGTACTGCAACTCGGGACCGAACGGCACGATCGAGCCGGCCCGCACGTGCACCGGCATTGTCTCGTACGGGGCCGGTGCCTCGATGGCGCGACCGCCGGCGACGGCAGCCCCGGTCCAGAAGTCGTACCAGCCGCCGGGCGCGGCCGGCAGATAGACGGTGCGGCTCGTGGCCTTCGGCACGACGACCGGGCTGACCAGCAACGCAGAGCCGAGGAGGTACTGGTCTCCAATCTTGCGCGCCCGCTCGTCACCGGGGAAATCCAGGACGAGGGGACGCAGGAACGTGGCGTTCTCATGCGTGACCGCGCCGGCGAGCGAATAGAGGTACGGCAGCAGGCGGTAGTGCAGCTGCGCGAATTTCAGCTGCGTGCGGAACGCCGGATGGTCCTCGGCGCCGAACTGCCACATCTCGCGGAGCGGCTTCTCGCCGTGGATGCGCAGCATCGGCGTGAACGCGCCGAATTGGAACCAGCGGGTGTTCAGCTCGCGCCAGTCCTCGAGGTCGGCGGCCGTGGGTTGGTCGGCGCTGAAGCGCGCCGGCACGGCGAACCCGCCGATGTCCATCGTCCAGTAGGGCATGCCGGAGAGGGCGTAGCCGAGCGCGGCGGGCACCTGTTTCGCGAGCGCGGTCCAGGTCGAGGTGGTGTCGCCCGACCAGATCGCACCGGCGTAGCGCTGCTGCCCGGCGAACGCGGAACGGGTGAGGATCGCCACGCGCTGGTCGGGGGCGGCGGCGCGCTGCCCCTCGTAGACCGCGCTCGCATTGAGCATCGGATACGCGCTGAGCCCGCGGGCGGAGGTGCCGGCGGCGGTGGGCGCGACGGCCTCCTTGGTCCCCTCGAGGGTGGGCGTGGGCAGCAGGTCGGGTTCGCAGCCGTCGAGCCACCAGGCGTCGACCCCGCGGCGGAAGAGCGCGGGCTCGATCTGTTGCCAGAAGAGCCGGCGCGCGGCGGGGTTGAAGGCGTCGTAGAAGGTGTACTCGTGGCCGAGCCAGTCGCGGGTGTGGTTCTTGAGGTTCGGCTCGTAGAGCCAGCCGTGCTGGCGGAGCGCCTCGAAGTTGGCGGAGCCGGGGTAGAACTTCGGCCAGACCGAGATCAGCAGCCGGGCGTTGTGCTTCTGGTGGATGTCGCGGATCCAGGCGTCGGGATCGGGAAAGCGAGTGGGGTCAAACTGGTGCGAGCCCCAGCCGTCGGGCGACCAGTAGAACCAGTCCTGGACGATCACATCGAGCGGGATGCGGCGGCGGCGGAATTCGGCGACGACGTCGAGGCTCTGCTGCTGCGTCTCGTAGCGTTGGCGCGACTGCCACAGGCCGAACGCCCACTTCGGCAGCAGCGCCGCGGCACCGGTGAGCCGACGGTAGCCGCCGATCACGTCGTCGAGCTTCGGGCCATAGACGAAATAGTAGTCGGTCCCCTCGCCCACCTCGGACCAGAGCGTGGTGTCGGCGTTCGGCGCGGGCGTCTTCCACTGGAACGTCATCTGCGAGGGATGATCGTCGCGGACCCATTCGATGCGCACGGCGTGGCGGCGCCCGGCGGTGAACGCGGCCTTCGCCACGTCCTTCCACGCGAGCCAGCCCTGGCGCCAGTGGTCGATCACGAGTTTGCCGTCGATCCAGACCTTCACGCCGCAGTTCGAGAACGTCTCAAAGAGGTGCGCGCCGGTCTCGTTCGCCTCGATGCTGCCCTCCCAGCGGATGGAAACCGGACCGTCGACTTCGGCGAGCGCGGGATGGATCCGGGCGTTCAGCACCTGCGCGGTCGGAACCGGCGGCGGCTCGTTGGCCACCAGCGGGACTTCGGGCACGGGCTGGATGTCGACCTTGGCGTCGACCCGCTGGGCGAGGAGCCGGTCGAAATTCCGCCCGGCGTAGTATGAGCCGGTGAGCCCGCCTGGCCGACCGTCGGCGTCGAAGAGCTGTGCAGCCGGGGGAAACGCGAGCGGACGCAGATTGCCGAAGCGCGTGAACGAGGGATTGTCCCAAAGGATGCCGTAACCGCGGCTCGAGGCGAGGAACGGGATCGCGATGGTACCGTTGTGCTGCCACAGCTCGAGGTCCCAGCCCTTGATATCCATGAGGCCGAGCTGGTGGTGCCCGAGGCCATAGAGCGATTCGTCGGCATTGGCGGCCCAGGTCTGCCGCACGTGCGCGGTGCGCTCGCCTTGAACCTCGGCGGGCTCGATCACCCGGCCGCCGGCCCGCTCCGCCGCGATCGGCGCGCCGGCCGAGTCGAAGAAGGAGACCGCGCCGCTGGCGCGATCGACCCGCACCTGCAGGCGCGCGGTGCGCAGGGTGAGCGTGGTGTCGGTCTCGTCGACCGACCACGCCGCGGTGCTCTTCGCCCGACGGGGATCGAGCATGTAGCTCTCATGCCCGAAGAACGCGCGGTCGCTGGCGAAAGCGACGCGCACGATGTCGTCGGCACACACCTCGAGTTTCAACAGGCCCTCGGGCCGGGTGAGGACGACGCCCTCGGGGAGGCGTTCGAAATCAGTGGCGGCAACGCCGGAAAGCGCCGCGCCGAGCGCGACCAGCAGCGTGGCGCGGAACAACGACAAACGGGGATTCATACAAGGGGATGGGTTGGGGGGACGCAGGAGGCCGTTGCACAGAGGCACAACGGCGGAGGAACGAAGAGGAAGGAATGAACGTTAAATCGGCGAGGCTATTTTTCCTCTTTTTGAGTTCGTGGCGGCTGGGCTTCACGCGGTCGCATGTCGCTGCAGCGCCTCCAACGGCACGATCTCCAGCGCATGCTCGCTCGTGCTGCCCAGCACCACCGGCGGCGCGGCGCCCACCGCGTACGCCTCCAGCCACCGCGCCGCGCAGACGCACCAGCGGTCCCCCGGCTGCAGCCCCGGGAAATGGAGATCCGGCCGCGGCGTCGAGAGGTCGTTGCCCGACTCCTTCGAAAACACCAGGAACGCCGCGGTCACCTCGACGCACACCGTGTGACTCCCCTGGTCCTCGGCGCAGGTGCGGCAATAGCCGTCGCGGAAGAAGCCGGTGAGCGGCGCAGTGCTGCAGGGCTTGAGCGGACCACCGAGGACGTTGCGGGGGACGGCGTTGGGCATGGGGCGCACGGATGTGCGGGTTCCCCGCCGGCGCAAGCCGCTCACCCGCGAAACTGCGGGCAATCCGCCGCGGCCGCGGGATCGAGCAGCCACGTCGTGCGCGGCCCGATCACGCGCAGCACCTTCGCCGGCACCGCGAGCACCGGTTCGGCACCGCAGAAGACCCGGCGCACCGCCGCCGCCTTCGCCGCGCCGGTGGCATGCACCACAAGATGTCCGCAGGCGGCCAGTCCGGTGGGAGTGATCGTCAGCCGCCAGCCCTTGCCCACCACTTTGAGCGCGGTGAACCGGACGTTCGTCGCTGTCCCAAGCAACGCGCTGCCCGGAAAGAGCGACGCCGTGTGTGCATCGTCGCCGAGCCCGAGCACGCAAAGCGAGAATCCGCGGCCGGCGCCGAGGGTCGCCGCGCAGTCGCGCGCAAACACCTCGGCGGCCTCGGCGGGCTTGAGCTCCACTGGCCACGGGTGTCTTCGTTCTTCGGGCACACCGAGCGGGTCGAGGAGGAGCCGGGCGGCGTTGCCGAAATTGCTCTCGTCGCTCTCCAGCGGCACGCAGCGTTCGTCGCCCACGTACCAGTGCGCCTCGGCCACCAGCTCCGGCGGCAACACCCGATGCTCCACACACCAGCGGTACCAGGCCTTCGGCGTCGAACCGCCGGTCAGGGCCCAGCTGAAACGCCCGGGCTCCGCCGCCCGCCACGCCTCGAGGCCGCACCTCGCCAGCTCCGCAAAGAGCTCGTCCGCCGCGCCGACGCAGACCGTGCCGTATTCCGTCGTGTAGGTGTTCATCGGGAAGAGTCAGAACAGGAGCGCCTCGCCGAGGGCGATCTCCGGCGCGGCGAGCTTCACCGGCGCGCAATGGAGTTCGCGCCCGCGACCCCAATCGGCGTCGAAGCCGGCGGCGCCCAGCGCGAAATCCGCCCGCCATCGGAAATGGCGCCCGCCGTGGTAGCCGAACTCCAACGCAAGCTCCGGCGGTGTCGCCCGGTCGAGCTGTGCCACGGCGAAACGGGCCGAACCGACGTCGCCCTGCCCGCAGCGTTCCAGCGCCCCACGCACCCAGCCGAGCAGCGCCCGCCCCTCCTGCCGCAGCCCCGGTGTCGCACGCACCACGACACTTTCGAGTCCCTCGACCAACCGCGACGGCTCGAAGCCGGCGAGGTGCTGCCCGAGAAGTTGGCGCACGTGGAGCAGCCGCGTCGCCGCAAGATCGCGCACGGACTCGGGCCGCGGCCAGGGGAACGTGAGCGCCTCCTCGGGCACCAGCGCGCTGTCGAAGACGAACCGCCGCGCGGTGCGCAACAGGTACTGGTAGTCCGCGATCTTCCGGCAGGAGGAGAAATGGTGCGCCCAGTAGTAGAGGGGCAGATCCGGCTCGAGCAGCGTCGAGACGTGATCGGAGACGAAGGCGCGCGTCTCCTGCGGATAGGCGAGGACCAGCGCCTCGGTGCAGCTCATCCCGCCGCGCGCCGCACCGACGAAGCATTGCGAATGGATCTTCGCCCGCATCGCGGCCGCGGGCGGCGCGTCCACCAGCGGGACGAGCGCGATCACCCGGCACGGGTGGTCCTGCGCGAAACGCAGGGCGAGTCCGAACACCGCCACCGCCTCCTCGGCCGCAGTCGGCAGGCCGAGGTGGAGCACGAGATTCAGCTGCGAGGCGCGGAACTCCGCAGGCGTATCCGGCCCCGCCGGCCCTTCGCCCTCCCAGATGCGTTCGAGCGCGCGCCGCAGCTCGGCCACCGGCACCTGGACCCCGGGCAACGCGACGAAGACGGAGTCCATCAGGCCGCCTCCCCCGCACGACGAACTCCCGCCCGATCGTCGGCGTTTGCCACGGAGCGTCGCCCGCCGACAACCGCCGGGAGCGGGCCACTTCTGACGGACTGCGTTCCGCCCGTCACGGCTTCCTCCATTCGTGCCCCTGCCCGGCCAGCAGCGCATCGGCGCAGGACGGCCCCCACGAACCGGCGGGATACTCGCCCATCCCCTCGCGCCCGGCCGCGGCCCAAGCTTCGAGCACCGGAGTGTAGAGCCGCCACGAGGTCTCGGCCTCGTCGCCGCGGATGAACAGGGTGCCGTCGCCGATGATCGCGTCGAGGACGAGGCGCTCGTAGGCCTCGGGCGTGTTCGAACCGAAGGTCGTGCGGTAACCGTAGCGCATCTTCACCGGCTGGGTGCGCGTCTCCAGGCCGGGGATCTTGCCGTTGAGCAGCACCGTCATGCCCTCGTCGGGCTGGATCTGGAACGCGAGGAGGTTGGGCGCGATGTCGTACTGCTCGCTGCCGGCGAAAAGCGTGCCGGGCGGACGCTTGAACCGTACCGCTATCTCGGTGACGCGCCGCGCGAGCCGTTTGCCCGACCGCAGGTAGAACGGCACCCCCGCCCAGCGCCAGTTGTCGATGCACAGCCGCAGCGCGGCGTAGGTCTCCGTGCCGGAATCGGGGCGGATGCCCTGCTCCTGGAGATAGCCGCGGACCGGCATCCCTCCGACCACACCCGCGGCGTACTGCCCGCGCACAGCGTCGCCCCCGGAGCCGAGCGCGAGCGGCCGGATCGCCTTGAGCACCTTCACTTTCTCGTCGCGCACCGCCTCGGCGTCGAGCGACACGGGCGGCTCCATCGCGGTGAGCGCGAGCAACTGCATCGTGTGGTTCTGGATCATGTCGCGCAGGCAGCCGCTCTGCTCGTAGTAGCCGCCGCGCGTCCCCACCCCGACCTCCTCGGCGACGGTGAGCTGCACGCAGTCGACGTAGTTGCGGTTCCAGAGCGGCTCGAAGATCGCGTTGCCAAACCGCTGCACCAGCAGGTCCTGCACGGTCTCCTTGCCAAGATAATGGTCGATACGGAACACCTGCCGCTCCTCCAGCACGCCGGCGATGGCACGGTTGAGCTCCCGCGCCGAGGCCAGATCGCGCCCGAAGGGCTTCTCGATGACAACCTTCGTCGCGAGCGCGGTGCCGCGCCGGCGCGCGGCCAGCCCGCACGCCCCGAGGTTTTCGAGGATCGGGCGAAAGACGGTCGGGGGCGTCGAGACGTAGAACAACGCCTGCATCTCGCGCCCGACGGAGCGCTCGATTCCATCGATCAACTCCCGCAGGCGCGCAAAGGCCGCCGGTTCATCGTAACCGCCCGAGAGGTAGCGCGCCCGGGCCGCGACGGGATTCCAGATGTCGGCCACCAGCGGACGCCGGGAGAATTCGCGCACCGCAGCTTCGGCGATGCGGCGGAACTCCGCGTCGGGCAGCGGCGAGCGACCGAAGCCGACGAGATGGAAATCGGCCGGAAGGAGGTTGTCGGCGGCGAGGTTGTAGAGGGCCGGCAGGAGCTTGCGGGCGGTCAGGTCACCCGAGGCGCCGAAGATGACGAGCACCGTCGGCGGCGCGCCGCGGTGCTTGCTCAAGCCCTGGAGGAAGGGATGGCGGTCCGGTGGGTTCATCATGGGCAGGTGGATCGACGCCGCCGCCAACGTTGCAGGAACCCGCCCGAGCGCAACCAACGCCTTCGGCACCGGCACCGGCGACTGGCTCCGCAACCAGCTCACCACGGCCGAGCGATCGCAGCGAGAAACGCCGAGGAGAACAAAGTGCGGATCGGATCGCTGGAACACATCGGCGACATCGCCCTCTCGATGGGCAGGACGCTGCAATGGCCCAGGACAGAAGGAGTTCCTCACCGGTGCGGAATCCCTCGGCAGGTGCATCCGCCACATGAACCTCGGACGCTTCGGCACAGTCCATGGAAAGACCAAGGCCTACACGGTCATCAACAACCTCTTGCCGTGGCTGATCGAAACAGCCTGCGACACACTGCTCGGCGGAGAGTAGGACCAGACCACGCGGAACCCGGCAAAAAAAGCGGCGCCG
>JAEXPG010000320.1 GCA_023447015.1 Verrucomicrobiota bacterium | reverse complement strand
CGCACCAACTCCCCCGGCCAGACCACCACCATCGACACCACCACCACCCGCACTGCCGACGGCTACGACCGCACCGTGACAAAGTCCGGCCCCGACGGACGGACCGTCACCAAGGACATCGACGTCTCGCACGAGGGCGACACCACCACCCGGACCGTCACCCGCACGGGATCCTCCGGCGACAACTGACCGGAACCCCGTCCCCCGCTTCGCTCCTTGAAACCCGGGCCCGAACCGCTTCCCCCTATCCCCGGTTGAACGCCGAGCCCGCCAACCCGTCCGTCCCGCCTCCGGACTCCGGTCCGGAGGACACCGCGCTCGTCCTCGCCGCGCAGGCGGGCGACCGCGCCGCGCTCGATGCCCTCGTCCGGCGTCACCATCCTGAGGTGACACGCCTGATGTGGCGCTTCGCCCGCCGCACCGCCGACCTCGACGACCTCGTGCAGGAGGTCTTCGTCCGCGTCGTGCGCGCCCTCCCCGCATGGCGCCCCGACCAGCCGTTTCTCCACTGGCTGCGCCGCATCGCCGTCAACACCGGCCGCGACCACTGCCGCCGTGAGGCCGTCCGCCGCCGCTGGCAGGCCGAGCGGTCACCCGATCCCGAGGCGCCGCCGCCCGAGGCCGTCGCGCCGGGCACCGATCCGGCCGCCCGGCTCGCGGCCGACGAGGCCAAGGCGCGCCTCGCCCATCTGCCGCCCGACGACCGCACGCTCCTCACACTCCACTATCTCGAGGGCTGGGAGTTCGCCCGCATCGGCGAGCTGCTCGGCTGGTCCGGCCCGGCCACCAAGCTCCGCGCCTTCCGCGCCCGCCGCCGCCTCCAGTCGCTTTTGAAGAACCACGATCTGCCATGATACCGTCACCTGATTCTCCCGACACTCGGTGGGCGCAGCTCGCCGCCCGCGCCCGCGCCGACCAGCCGCCGCCGCTCGACGTCGCCGCCGCGCTCCGCGCCGCACGCACCGAGGCCGCCACGCCCGCCCCCACCGAACCACGGTCCTGGGTCGACGACTTCGCCACGCTCTTCGCCACTCCGCGCCGCCTCGCCGGCTGCGGCAGCTTCGCCGCCGTCGCCGTCATCGCCGCCACTTGGGCGGGCTTCGGCCTCTGGACCCAACTCGAACCCTGGGCGGACCTCCTTTGGTCAGCCGTGGAGGGCACCGTATGATCTCCATCCACTGGAAAGCCCTGCTCGCCGCCTTCTTCCTGTTCGTCGCCGGCGTCGCCGTCGGGGTGGTTGGAACCATCGGCATCGGCTTGCGCCACATGCGGGCGATGCTCCGGGAGCCCGCTACCCAAGGCCGGATCGAAAAGGCCCTTGGTCGCATTGAGAACCGCCTCACCCGGGAGCTCGACCTCGACGCCGCCCAGACCGCCATGGTCCACCGCGAGTTCGAGCGCACCGGCGACGAGATGCGCGCCATGCGCGTCGACACCGTGCAGCGCAGCCGCCGCGCCATCGGCGCCGCCGTCCTGCGCATCGGCGCCGAGTTGCCGCCCGAGAAGCGCGCCGAGCTCCGCCGCCTCGTCGCCCGCCGGTTGGAACGGCTCGGACTCGACCTCCCGCCCGAGGAGCAACCAGCGACAACCAGCCCGCGGCCACCAGCCGCCCCGTGACCAGCGGCCGGTCGAACCCGCCCGGCCACTGGATCGGCGGCGACCCGCCGCCTACTACACCCCGACCTGATCAACACGATTCGCCGAAGGGGGCGCACGAATGGTGCTTGCTGCAGGGCACCGCACTGAGGTGGCCCAGCGGAGGAGCCGGGTCGACGCCCCGGCCCACAGGAACCAGCGCCAGTCGAATCCCTCGGATGCTTCGGGTCGGGAAGGTCGAATGACGATCAGGCCAGCGGCATCTCGCGGCAGTCGACAGCCGCCACAGAACGGTTGCCCGGACTCACCCGTGCCCCAACCGGCCGGGCATCGTCGGTCGACCCGCGTCGGCCGACCGGATCATCACCCTCAGACCGGCAGGTGTTCGGCGAGTTTCTTGAGGAGAACCGCAAACGGCTTCGGCAACGGCGCCTCCACGGCAACGGCCTTGCCGTCGGCGTCGGAGAACGCGATCCGCGCCAGATGCAGGCAAAGCTCGCCGTACAACGGCAGCTCCACCCGCGAGCCGTCGCCGGCGGGGCGGTAGTTGCGCTTGATCTCCGAAAGGAAGATCGGCGTGGTCTTCGCGTACCGGGACTCGCCGACGATCGGCAGCCCGCTCTCGGCGGCATGCAGCCGGATCTGATGCAGCCGATCGAAGGTCGAGGTGGCCGTCCACACGGCATAGCCGCGGAACCGCTGCTCCAGCCGGAAACGCGTGACCGTCTTCTTGCCGGTGGTGTGCGAGACCAGCATCCGCGGCTCGGTGGCATGCGGCGCCAACGGCAGTTCGCAGAGGATCTCATCCTGCGCGGGACGGCCCATCGTCACGAACCGGTACGTGAGCTCGATCTGGGCGGATCCCATCGCGTTGGCCAGCCGGTCACCCTCGGCATCGGTCGTGGCGCACAGCACCGCACCGGAGGCGACCAGGTCGGGACCGACGATGCCGTGGAAGGCCTGCACGCCGAGGCGGGCCAGCTGCGGCTTGCCATCGCGCAACTGGCGGCGCACTTCGCGCACCAGGTCGGTCGGCCGCGGGATCCACGGGTCGGGCGCCCACGGTACGCCCACGGGCTTGTTCAGCACGAACCAGCCCGGGCCGCGCGCGACGATGGGCAGCCGCAGCGGCTCGCGCACCAGCGTGTCGGGAGGGAAGCTGAGGAAATCGTCGGCGGACATGGCGGGATGGGTGGCGGAGGTTGGCGGAGGAAGCCGCGGTTCGGAGGGGCCGGAGCCGGCCGCCCAAACCGCGCAACTTGGGAAAAACAAAACCCCCACGCAGGGCGCGTGAGGGTGCGGGTGCGTCGCCGAAGCGACAGCGCTCAGGCCTTCGCCAGGACCAGCTTGCTCAGCTGGGACTTGTGGCGGGCGACGGCGTTCTGGTGGACGACGTTGCTCTTGGCAGCCTTGTCGAGAGCGGAGATGTACTCCACGGCGACAGCGCGGGCCTCGTCGGTCTTGTTCGCGGCGGTGAGCGTCGCGAGCTTGCGCGAGAGGGTCTTCAGGCGCGACTTGACGGTCTTGTTGCGGTCCTGACGGCGGAGGGCCTGGCGGGCGGCCTTGATGGCAGATTTGGTGTTGGCCATGACGTAAATTGGTCGAAAGAAGGGTCGAGAACTCAAAATCGCCGGGCGGTGTCAAGCGTGCAGTCCGAATCGTGCCCGCACACCAGCGATCAGGCCGCCCAATTCCACCGGTCCACGGACCGTGTCGCCCGGTCCTGCCGCACACGCGAGGGCGACCACTCCGCAGTGCCGCACGCCGCCAACCCGGGCGACGAGGCGGCCGGCCGACCAGAACCGCACGCGCTGCATTCCATCCGCATCGCAGGAAAATCGGATCCTGATCGGTGCTTGCGGTCCACGGGCGCGCCCTCTGTGTTTCCGAACAGCACGACCCCACCCCCCTGATGCCCGTCCCTCGCAAGCGCACCAACCGCCCTGCCACCCTCGCCGACGTCGGTCGCGAGGCCGGCGTCTCCGCCATGGCGGCTTCCGCCGTCCTCAACGGCGCCCGCACCTCCACCCGCATCTCCCGCGAAACCCGCGCCCGCATCCTCGAGGCCGCCGTCAAGC
>JAEXPG010000620.1 GCA_023447015.1 Verrucomicrobiota bacterium | reverse complement strand
CCGTCGGTCACATGGAAGTGCGCGAGGATGCCCGCGTTGCAGGCGGTCTTCACGCCCTTCTCGACGGAGGGGACGAAGACGCGGTCGACGTTCTGGCCGACGAGCGACGCGGTGAACTCGATGCCGGTGTCGCGAGCGCGCGGTTCGATGCGCATCCAGACCTCGGCGAACTGGCCGGAGCCGCCGCTCTGCTTCTTGTGGCGGTACTTCGACTCGGCGCGGCCGCGGATCGTCTCCCGGTACGGGATACGCGGTTCCACGAGGTCGACGAGGACGTTGAAGCGGCGCTTGAGGCGTTCGGCGATGACCTGCAGGTGCATCTCGCCCTGGCCGGAGAGGATGTGCTGCTTGATCTCGCCGTCGTAGCGGTGGGTGAAGGTCGGGTCCTCCTCGTGGAGGGTGTTGAGGCCGGTGGCGAGCTTGTCCTCCTCGCCGCGGACGCGCAGCTGCATGGCGGCGTGGACCTTCGGCTTGGGGTAGTCGACCTTGGCCAGCTCGAGGGCGAGGCCCGGGGCGCAGAGGGTGTTGCCGGTGTGGGTGTCCTTGAGCTTCAGCACGCAGCCGATGTCGCCGGGGCCGAGGCGGGTGACAGGTGTGCGGGTCTTGCCGTTGGCGACGAGGAGCTGCCCGAGGCGCTCGGAGACCTTCCGCGAGGCGTTGTAGAGCTCCATGTTGCCGGTGACGGCGCCGGAGTAGACGCGGAAGAACGAAAGCTCGCCCACATGTTGTTCGGCCAAGGTCTTGAAGACGTGGATGACCGGTTCGGGGCGGTCGAGGCGGAGCTCGACCTCGGCGCCGGTGGCGTCGTGCGCGGGGATCTTGGCGCGGTCGACGGGGGAGGAGCCGTATTTCGCGATGATGTCGAGCAGACGGGCGATGCCGATGTCCTTCTCGGCGGAGGTGGCGAAGAGGGGCACGAGGTTGCCGGACTGGATGGCGCCATGCACGCCGGCGCGCAGCTCGTCCTCGGTGAGGGTGCCGCCCTCCTCGAAGAACTTGTTCATGAGGGAATCGTCGCTCTCGGCGATGAGCTCGATGAGCTGCTTGTGCAGTTCGCGGACCTTCTCGGCGAGCGGGCCGGAGACGGCCTCCTCCTTGAACTTGCCGGAGCCGTCGGTCGCGTAGGTGACGACCTCGCTGCGCATCACGTCGAGCAGCCGGTTGAAGTACGGACCGGCGTTGAGCGGGAGGCTGAAGGGGAAGACCTTGGGCCCGAAATGGGCGCGGGCTTCCTCGAGGATCTCGTCGAACTTCGTGTTCTCTTTGTCGAGCGCGTTGACGACGATCATCTTCGGCAGGCCGTATCTCGTGGCGAAGTCCCAGGCCTGGGCGGTGCCGACCTGGATGCCGTGGGTGCCATGGATCGCGAGCACGGCGAAGTCGCCCACACGGAGGGCGCCCAGGCCGTCGGTGGCGAAATCGGCGTAGCCGGGGCAGTCGAGGAGGTTCAGCTTCTTGCCGAGCCACTCGGTATGCATGCAGGTCACGTGCAGCGACATCTGGTGCTCCTGCTCGCCGGCATGGTAGTCGGACACGGTCGTCTTCTGTGCGATGCTGCCGATTTTCGGGATCGCTCCGCTGCACGCCAGCATGGCCTCGCAAAGCATGGTCTTGCCGGCGCCGGAGTGGCCGACGATGGCGAAATTCCGGATCTCGTGCGGTGCGTATTCCTTCATGGGAAACTCCTCCTGGTTCGGGGTGGAAGGTTGGGTTCGGAAAATTCCCTCGGAACGCCGCGCACGCTTCCGGCGCGGCTAGGCGGCCAACCGGGCGCAGGCCCGGGCTCCTCCTTTGACAGCAGGGCCGCAGCTCCGCGCGGCACCGGTTGCATCGTTGACCAGAGGGGTATGCATGGGATGCGAACTGCGCCACGGCATCCTGCCCCCGGCGCAGCGACGACAGGCAACCCCGAAGGAGCTGTCACGGCAAGGACATTATGCCCGGGCGGGCGGCGGCTGAGTGTAAAGAAGGTGTGGATATAAGAGGCCGGCTTGACGGGGCGGACCGGCACGACCGCACTGCTCAGCCCAGTCGGACTTGGCGGCTGGCCGGGCTGGTTTTCCGGGGGGATTTCCCCGGGGGCGCTGAGGGGCTGCCGGGGTGGGTGTGGCGACCTTTTTCGGGACACGGCACCGTGGTCGCCCGCCGCGCCGCCGCCGCTCCTTCGTGGTGCGCTCCGGAATTCGCCGGTTTTCCGCGGGAACCATGGGGAGCGGGGCACGGTCACTCCGGGTAGTTTTTCCGCGGGCAGTTTGCTTTAGTTTTTACGTCACCCGCGCGATGTTCAGCCCATGGCTTCACTGCTGCTTTGCCCCGCCGATTTGGAGGTCTACCTGCGCGATCTGCCGGTGGCGGCGGCGGTGTTGCCGCGGTTGCAGATGCTGCTGCTCAGCGACGAGACCTACATCGCCGAGGTGGTGGAGCTGGTCCGGTTCGATCCCTCGCTGGCCACGCGCGTGATGCATGCGGCCGGCAGCGCGTACTACGGCCGGGCCCGGGATGTGACGAGCCTGGACGAGGCGATTGCGCTGCTCGGTCTGCGCGAGGCCTACCGGGTGACGGCGGCGTTTGCGATGAGCCGTTTCCTCAACACCCCGCTGCGCATCTACGGGATGGGTCCCACGGAGTACTGGCGGCGTTCGTTGGCCTGCGCGCTGGTGATGGAGCATCAGTCGGAGTCGCGCGGGCTCGACGAATGTGTGGCCTACACGGCCGGCCTGCTCCACGCCATCGGGATGGTGCTCATCGACCGACACCTTCGAGCGGTGGGCGACCCCGGCATGCTGTTGCGCGAGCTGCCCGCCAGTCCGCTCACACGGCAGGAACAGCGCCTCATCGGGATGAGCCATGCCCAGGTGGCCGGCCTGGTGCTGCGGAAATGGAACTTCGGCGCCGAGGTCGTCGCGCCGATCGAGTTCCAGTATGAGCCCGCCCGGGCGCCGCTTCCCCATGCGGCGATGACCACATTGCTGGCCGAGTCGCGCGCGCTCCCTTTGGAGGTTGTGCGCAATCTCCCTCCGTCCGGAACGTCCGTGGCCGCGGCGATCGAGGCGGGGGTGGAGCCGGGGAGCCTCGGGGCCAGGATTCTCGCCCTCGAGGCGTGGTTGCGCTGAACCCTTCGGGAATGGGGCGGCCCGGGATATTTCCATCCCGGGCCTTTTTCGTTTGTCGAAGGATTCGGCGTCCGGCTACACCCGGCACACTCTATGGCAAACTGGGAATACAAGGTGATCTCCAGCGGCAAGCACGGCATGGCCACGATGGCCGCGCTGGAGCAGCACCTTAACGAATTGGGTCAGCAGCAGTGGGAAATCATCAACTGGCACACGGCGCCGGACAATCCGCTGCTGTTCACCGGCCTGGCGCGCCGGCCCATCCTCCGGGACTGGAAGCCCGACGAGATGCCGGCCGCCCAGGAGGCGGCGCGCATCGAGAAGGTCACCGAGGAGGCGAAGGAGCGCGACGCCTGGCGCGAGACGCTCAAGGAGGAACTCGAGTTACTCGCCGACCACGAGGAGGAGGAGAGTGATCCCGAGGCCGACAAGGAGGACCTCCTCGATCTGCTCCGTCCGCAGATGAAGCGCAGCCAGCGCGGCCCGGGCTTCATCGGTTCACTGGGCTTCCTGGCGCGGAAACTCGAGCAGGATGAGAACGACCTGCTCGGCGCGCTCGCGGAGATCGGTCTGCCGCTTTCCGAGGATCCGCAGGCCGTGCCGGTTTCGGTCCTGCACGACGACGAGTATTTCTGGCTGAACAAGAACCAGCGCGGCGAGATCTGGCTC
>JAEXPG010000266.1 GCA_023447015.1 Verrucomicrobiota bacterium | reverse complement strand
TGCCGACTCCAGCCAAACGGGCGGGCATGAAGCCCGCCCCACCACATGAGCTGCGCCCCTTTGGATCAGCCTGCTGCTTCCACCCTGACATTTTCCTGACAAACCCCTGACCCGCCCCTGACGACTTCGCGCGCCGCTTGTGCGAGAATCACGCACCCGTCTCCGCTCAGTCTTCCCCTCCGAATTTTCCAGCATCAGACCGGCTCCACCGACGCCGGCTCCAGCTTTCAACCGAAGGACCTCCATGCACGCCATCACCTCGTTCGGCTCCTCCGCCCGCCGCCGGTTCCGCTTCCCGCTTGCCGCCGCGCTGCTCGCCCTCGCCGGCGCGCTCGTCGCCGCGCCGAAACCGGCCGACACCGCCAAGTCCACCGCCACGCTCACGCCGGACGGCGGCCGCATCGTGGTCGATGTGCAAGGTGTGCCGCCCGCAGTGCCGCTGTTCTTCTCCGCCACGGCCGACCAGACTGTGCGGCTCGCCCCGGCCGAGGTCACGAGCGAGCTGCGGTTGAAACTCCATCTCGTGCAGGGCAAGCCCGAGGTGCTCTCGCTCGGCCTCGTCGGCGATGGCGAGGTCACGGAGGTGGCCGGCCTCAGCGGCACGCTTCTCAACTCGTGGGGTGTGCGCCAGGGGCCGGGCACCGGGAAACGTTTCCTCGATCTGCGTCCCGTCGCGGACGCCACCACCCCGCGCGATCTCGACTTCGTGGTTCGCACCCGCCTGCGCAAACCGGCCGTGCCCGGAACCTCCGCCGTCCTCATTGCTGCGCCCGGCGAGGCCGTGGGGTTTGCGTCCACGATCATGCTTCAGGCCGATGCCGCGCTCGATCTGCGTGTGACGGCGGCAAATGGCCTCGTGGCCCTCGGCGAACCGCGCAGTCCGCGCGATCCCGTGCGTTTCCAGACCACAGGTGAAGGCGCGCTCAGCGTCCGCCTCACGCCGCGCGGCGCCGCTCCCGCCGAGGCGGAGCTCTCCGGGGTGCAACTGGTCGGCCGGATCAACGAACCGGCGGCCAGCGCCGAGTTCCGCCTCCGCGCCCAGCTGCGCTCGACCAAGATCGGCGCGCGCCTCCCTCTGCTCACCGGCGCCGCCGCGCCGAGCGAGAAGGCCGCTGGCGACGGCTGGCATCTCGAGCTTGCGCCGCCCGACAGCGTTTTTCAGGGCTACGAGCTCGTCACCGAACGCGAGGGGGCGCTGACTGTCGACCTGCCGTTCGCCGCCGCGATCCAGGAGACGGGCGAGTGGCGCGTGCTCCATTTCGCGATGCCGGCCGGCGCGGTCGTGCCGATCCAGCTCGAGGGGCTGCCCGCGGGCGTGAGCTTCGACCCGGAGCGCCCGGTGCTGCCGGTCGCCACGGCGCAGGGCTGGCAGGGCTTTCTCCCGGCCGACGGCGCCACGGCGCTCGCCTGGAAACACCAGGCCAAGGCGGCCGAGGGCGCGTTGTTCTTCACCAGCAGCGAGCAGACCGACTCGCGTCTCGGCGCGGGCCTGCTCCGGCAGGAGGCAAACCTCGAGCTGCGCATCCTCCAGGGCAAACTCACCGCGTTGCGCATCCGGCTGGAGGGGCCGGGCGAGATCGTTGGCGTCGAGGGGGCGAATCTGGTGAGCTGGAAGGTCGTGCCGGCCGACGGCGCCCGCGTGCTCGAGGTGCAGTTCAGCCGGCCGATCGAGCAGAGCGGCTCGATCACGGTGCGGAGCCAGACCGAACTCGGCGGCTTCCCGATCCGCGTCGAGCCGCTGCGGCTCGTGCCCGAGGGCGTGGTGCGGCACTCCGGCTTCGTCCGCGTGGCCAACGACGGCGCCGTGCGCCTCGAGGTCGCCGATGTCGCGGGAATGCTGCAGCTCGCCCCCGAGCAGTTCCCCACCGGCGCGCTCGACGACGACGAGGTGCGGCAGACCTTCGTCTATCGTTTCCCGGCGGCGAACTACGGTTACCGCCTGCTCGCCTCGCAGATCCAGCCCGAGGTCGGCGTTTCCGCGATCCTCACCTACGGCCTGGGCGAGACCGACCGCACCATCGCGGCGAGCCTCGAGCTCGACGTGCGCGAGGCGCCGTTGCGCGACTGGTCGCTGCAGATCCCGGCCGACTACACCGTCGTCGGCGTGACCGGCGAGGGCGTGGCGGACTTCAACGCGGAATCGACCGCGGTCGACGGGCGGCGGACCCTGAAGGTGCTCTTCGCCGAAGCCGTCGAGGGCCGGCAGCTCCTGCAGCTCCGGCTCGAGAAGAACCAGGCCGCCGCCGCGGGCGAGTGGCGCCTGCCGGCGTTGCGCTTCCCGGGGGCGAAGTCGGTGCGCGGGCATATCGGAGCCGTGGCGACGCCGGGCTACCGGCTCGTCCCGGCGGGCGTCGACCAGCTCGTCGAGGTGCCACTGAGCTATTTCCCGCAGCAGACCGCCGGCCTCCAGCAGGCGTGGCGGTTGCGCGAGGCCGACTGGTCCGCGGCGTTGAAGATCGAGGCGCTCGGCCAGAGCGTGCAGGCTGACGTCTTCCATCTCTACACGGTGAAGGAGGGTGTGGTGTACGGCAGCGTGCTGCTGAACTATTTCGTCGTCGGCGCGCCCGCCACCGAGTGGCGGCTCTCCGTGCCGGCCGAGGCGGGCAACATCGATGTCACCGGCCAGAACGTCCGGCGCGACTGGCGGCGGGAGGGCGACCAGATCGTCGTTGCGCTGCACCAGCCTGTGCTGGGCGCGGCGACGTTGCTCGTCACCTTCGAGCAGCCGATGAGCGCGCGCGGCGGCACGATCCAGCCCGGGCAGGTGCGGCCGCTCAATGTCCAGGCGGAGCGCGGCTACGTGCAGGTGGTCAGCCCCGCGCAGGTGAAGCATGAGATCCGCAAGGCCGAGGGCGGCCTCCTGCGGTTGGAGCCGCTGGAGCTGCCCGCGGAATTCCGCCTGCTCAGCAGCGCGCCGTCGCTCGCGATCTACCAGTACACCGCGCGACCCTTCGCGCTCGAGGTCGGCATCGAGTGGTATGCCGCCGGCGAGACGGTCGACCAGGTCGTCGACTTCGCCAAGCTCTCCAGCCAGATCTCCCGCGATGGGCAGGTCGTGACCGACGCGCAGTTCTTCGTGAAGACCCGCGGGCGCAAGGCGCTCCGGCTTGAGCTGCCCGCCGGCGCGAAGCTCTGGGAGGCCCGGGTGGACAACGAGATTGTCAACGCCCGCGCCGACGGCGGTCAGACCCTCGTGCCGCTGCCGGCGCGGCTCAACCCGAACGATCCGGTCGCCGTCGCGCTGCGCCTGGGCCAGGCCGCGGGCGGCGGAGCGAAGATCACCCTCGTGGCCCCGCGCACGGTCGCCCCGAGCGTCATCAACGAGTGGACGCTCCGGCCCGACTCCGGCCGGCAGCTCGCGCCCCGCGGCGGCAACGCCGAGCTTGTACGCCCGGCGCTCACCGAAACCGGTTTCGAGTGGATCGCCGGCCGCGGGAGGTTCTCCGCCGTGCTGTTGCTGGCGTTCACCGCGCTCGGCGCCCTGCTGGCGCGCGGCTCGTCGCGCCAACAGCTCTTTGCTCTCGTGATCTTCGCCAACGTGACGGTGGCGATGCTGTTCGTCGCGGCCGGCGCGATGGTGGTGCGGCGGCCGAATATCCAGGAGCTCACCTATGCCGCGACGATGGTGCCGGCGGGCGAGAGCGTCTCGATCACGGTGGCCAACCTCAATCCGTGGCTGGCGATGCTCTCGTGGTGGGGACTGGCGTCCCTCGTCGTGAGCGCCGTCGTCCTCCTGGTTGCACAGCGGCGCGGTTTCGCGAAGGCGCTGGTGGGCGGCGTGGTGCTCGCCGCAGGCGGGCTGCTCGCGCAGCACGGCGGCGCGGTTTTGTTCTATGCCGCCGGCGCGTTGGCGGTGTGGCTGCTGCTCCTCATGCCGACTTTCGGGCGGTGGAACCGCGAGCGTCGGGCGCGGAAGGCCGCGGAAGCGCAGGCCGACGAACCGGCGACAGAGGGAGGCGAGGGGAGTGCGCCGGGCGCCGGTCCGGCCTCGGTGCTGCCGCTGCTCGCGGCGGTCGGTGCGTTCGCCCTTGGTTTGGCCGGCCAACCGGCGCAGGCGCAGGATGAGATTTCGCAGGTCGCGCCGACCCCGGTGCCGCGGATCCAGATCGCCGAGAAAGCCGCGCAGTCCGCGGTGCAGACCTGGACGATCCGCGACGACCGGCTCTACGGTGAGCTGGAGCTCACCGTGCGCGGCGGCCCCGGCGACAGTTTCCTGCTGCTGCGTCCGCCGGCGGTGTTGACGGAGTTCAAGGCCGACGGGCTGCGCCTCGGCAAGGCTGAGAACAGCGGCAACCAGACCGCCTACTACGTCGCCCCCGAGCGCGAAGGCCTGCTGACCGCCCGCGTGCGCTTCGAGCGGCCGGTGCCGAAGGGCACCGGGCAGATCGCGTTGCCCACCGGTCCGGCGGCGACCCAGCGCGTGACGGTCGCCCTCGACCAGGGCGGCTGGGAGTTCTCCTCGCCGGCGGCGGTGCAGGTGGTCGCGACACCGAATCTCGGAGACGCCCGCAGCGGCGCCACGCTCGTCCTCGCGCCACAGGGTGAAGCTGTCGTGCACCTGCTGCCCAAGCGCCGCGACCTCGCGAACGAGGCGACGCAGTTCTTCGCCGAAACCACCCAGCTCTTCCTCCCCGGCCCCGGCGTGGTGAACGCCCGCGTTGTCGTCTCGGTGCGCCCGGTGCAGGGCCGCGTGGGATCGCTCACGCTCGACGTGCCCGCCGGCCTGACCATCGGCGACGTGAAAGGCGAAGGCGTGGACGTCTCCGCGTGGCGTTTCGATCCCGAGAAACGCCGGTTGCAGATCGCGCTCGCCTCGCCGCAGGAGCGCCAGTTCCACCTCGGCATCCTCGCGCAGCTCGGCACCGGCGCACTGCCCTTTGATCTCACGCTCACGCCGTTGCGGGTCGAGGGCGCGGCCGGCGATGTCGGCAT
>JAEXPG010000209.1 GCA_023447015.1 Verrucomicrobiota bacterium | reverse complement strand
GTCCATGACTCCTGTCTCGAAGATCGCGACGGCCGCCTTGGCGGTCGCCGCCGCGGCGTTCCCGCTTTCCGGGGCCACGCCGCTGGCCCAGGGAAAGTCGAAGTTCCTCGGCAGCTGCTACAGCACTGCGCAGGCGACCGGCTTCCTCACCTATTTCAACCAGCTCACCCCGGAGAACGCCGGCAAGTGGGGCAGTGTCGAGGCGACCCGCGACGTGATGGACTGGACGGAGTTCGACTCGGAGTACCAGTTCGCGCGGACCAACGGGCTCAAGTTCCGCTTCCACATCCTGGTGTGGGGCAGCCAGCAGCCCTCCTGGATCAGCTCGCTTCCGACGGCGGAGAAACTCGACGAGATCAAGGAGTGGTTCCAGGCCGTGGCGGCCCACTGTCCCGACCTTGACTACCTCGAGGTGGTCAACGAACCCCTGCACGCGCCGCCCAACGGCGCGACCATCGCCTTCTCCACCACCGCGGCGGCCAACTATGCCGATGCCCTCGGCGGCGCGGGCACCACCGGCTGGGATTGGGTGATCAACGCCTTCAAGCTCGCCCGCCAGTACTTTCCCGGAAAGAAGCTCGTGCTGAACGAGTACGGGCTGGTCAACGACGCGACCAACATGGCGAAGTACATCGCCCTGGTGAACCTCCTCAAGGCGCAGAACCTTGTCGATGTCGTCGCGTTCCAGGCGCACTCCTTCGAGATCAAGTCGACCCCGACCGCCACGATCGTGGCCAATCTCGAGTCCCTCGCGGCCACCGGCCTGCCGATCATGGTCACCGAGATGGACATCGACGACACGACCGCCGCACCGCAGCTCGACGACTACAAGCGCATCTTCCCGCTGTTCTGGGAGCATCCGTCCGTCGTCGGCGTCACCCTCTGGGGCTTCCGTCCCGGCATGTGGCGCGACTCCTACGGCGCGACCCTCGTCAATGCCGACGGCACCGAGAAGCCGGCCATGGCCTGGCTCAAGTCCTATGTCGGGAACAACCTCCCGGTCGTCACCTCCGGCCAGAGCTTCACGATCTCGACCTCGGCGACCAACGGCTCGCTGGTCGGTACGGTGGCGGCGACGGACGCCGATGCCGGCACGACCCTGCAGGACTGGAGCATCACGGGCGGCACGGGCAGCGCGGCCTTCGCGATCAACGCCTCGACTGGCGTCGTGACCGTGGCCAACAGCTCGCTCCTGAATTTCACGGCCAACCCCAGCTATACTTTGTCCGTGAAGGTCGGCGACGGCCTCGGCCACAGCTTGGCCGCCACGGTCACGATTTCCGGCGGCAATCTGCCGGCCTTCACGACCTCGCCGGCGGCCACCACCGTCACGGTCGGCGGCAACGCCTCCTTCACGGCCGCCGCGAGCGGATCGCCATCCTACCGGTGGCAGTTCAGCCGCGACGATGCGGTCTACGCGGACATCAACGGAGCGACCGCGGCCACCTACGCGATCAACGGCGCGAGCTTCTCCGCCTCGGGCTACTACCGTGTCGTGGCGACGAACTCCTATGGCTCGGCCACCAGCGCCTCCGTCCGCCTTGATGTTGCCCCGGCTTCCGTGGCGTCCCTGCGGACCGATGGTTTCGGCGCCAGTGTCACGGGCGGCGGCACGGCCCAGGCGATCACGGTCTCGACCGCGGCCGAGTTGCGCACGGCGGCCACCTCCTCCGGCGCGAAGGTGATCACGGTCGCCGGATCGCTCGACATCGGCACGCTCGAAGTGTCCGCGAACAAGACGATCCAGGGCGCCAATGCCGACGCCGCCCTGATCGGCACACTGCGGATCGGCAGCGGTGTCTCGAACGTCGTGGTGCGCGGGCTCACACTCTCCAGCCCCGCGGGCAACGCCCTGGAGATCGTGGGGGCCGCGCGGGTGTTCGTGACCCGCTGCACCTTCCTCGACGCCGCCGACCACCAGCTCAAGATCGCAAGCGGGGCTGATTCGGTGACCGTCTCCTGGTGCGAGTTCGGCGCCAGCTCGGCCTCGCTCGCCCACCGGTATAGCGTGCTCATCGGCGAAGCGGGGGCGGAGACCAAGGCGCTGCGCGTCTCCCTGCACCACAACTGGTGGACGGCCAACATCGACCAGCGCATGCCGCTCGCGGTCTATGGCCAGGTGCACCTGTACAACAACCTCTTCGAAGCCACCGGCAACACCGCCGGCACCGTCGCCGACAACCAGACTCAGCTCCTCAACGAGCAGAACGTCTACAAGGGGGTGCGCAACCCGCTGGCGAAACTCCAGACGAACACCGCGGCGGCGGCGGGGTTGATCCGGACGATCGGCACGCTCTACACCGATTGCACGGGCACCGCACCCGACGGCGGAGCGGACAACGTCTTCGTTCCCGCCTACTCCTATGCGCTGCGCAGCGCCTCGGGCGTCGCGAGCCTGGTTGCTTCCGCTGCGGGCAACAACAGCGGTGTCGGGTATGGCGAGAGCGCGAGCGGGTCCGCCTCGATCACCGGCCCGGCGCAGGCGGTCAACCCCGGTGCCGCGTTGACGCTGAACGCCTCCGTCGTCGGTGCGACCGCGACGGGCTACCAGTGGCGGTTGAACAACACGGATCTCGCCGGCAAGACGGGGGCGAGCTTCACGGCGACGATGGACAGCACCTGCGCCGGAACCTACACCGTCGTCGTGGCGCAGGCGTCGGGCGAGTATCTCGTGAGCACGCCCTTCACGGTCGCCCTTGGCTCTGGTACCTCCTCCGGCGGTGGCACGACCGGCGGCGGGACCACCGGTGGCGGCACGAGCAGCGGCTCCGGCTCCTCCGGTGGCGGTGGTGGTGGTTCGCTCGGGCTGTGGTTTGCGGCGGCGCTCACCGGCCTCGGTGTTGCGCGGCGCCTTGGTGCCCCGCGCCGTTGAGCGGTCTTTTGACTGGGCCCGCGGCGGAGCGATCGCTCCACCGCGGGCTTTTCTTTTTTCGATTCCCTGTTGGTCGGGGCGGTGCGGCTGGCGTGGCGCCAGTCCCAGCCGCGGGCAGCCGGTCGGGTGACGAGACGTCGAGCGCCGCGTGCCGGAGCGCCGAGCGAAGCCCCGGGGTGATTCTATCCAAACACCACTTCCGCGGCGGGGACGACGGCGATGGGGTGGGGGCTGGAGAACTCGGACCAGACCCAGTTGTGGTGGGCGATGATCTGTGCGGCCGCGAGAACGGGTCGATCCTTCGTGGCGTGGGCATCGGAGGGGACGACGACACGGTAGCCTTCGCTGGCGGCGCGGCGGATCGTGGTGTCGACGCAGAACTCGGTTGCCGCGCCGCAGATCACGAGCGTGTCCACGTTCCGAATCCGCAGCTCGGCGTTGAGCGCCGTGCGGTGGAACGAGTCGCAGACGGCCTTGCCGACGACCAGGTCGGCGGGGAGCCGGTGGAGTTCCGGATGCAGCTCCCAGCCCGCGGTGCCGGGCGTGTACTCCGGCGCTTCGGCGTGCTGGATGAAGACCACCGGCCGGCCCGCGGCGCGGGCGCGATCGATGAGGTTGTTGATGCGCGCGAGGGTGGACGCGGCTTCGTGCGGTCCGGGCGAGGCCAGATACCAGCCGCACTGGACATCGATCACGAGGAGGGCGGAGGAGGGTGGCAGTGTCATGCGGAACGCTCGCGCCGATGTTGGCTGCGGGCGGTGCGCTGTCGACTGCGATGCGCGGAGACCGGTCCGCCGCGCGGCGCCGTGGAGGTTGCGGTCAGGGCTCGGAGCTGCGCGCGAGCGCGGTGCGGATCTTCTCCACGAGCAACTGGGGCGTGAACGGCTTCTGCACGAACCCGACCTGCCCGAGGTTCTCATGGCGTTCGCTTTCGACGGTCTCGTCGAAGCCGCTCATCAGGAGGATCCGTGCGGCGGGGTCGATGGCGCGCATGTGGCGCAGTGCCTCGGCGCCGCTCATCTTGGGCATGGTCAGGTCGAGCAATACCGCATCGATCTTGCGATGGTGTTGCCGGAACAGCTCGACGCCGGAGAGTCCGTCCTCGGCGAAGAGCAGTGTGATCCCTTGGCGCTTGAGCACCGCCTCCACGGTGCGCCGCACGCTGGCCTCGTCCTCTACCACGAGCACGGTGCGGGCCAGCGGTGCGAGATCGGCTGTGGACGGGGCTTGCGGGGCCGGCGCCGGCGGAGCCTCCTTGATGGCGGGAAACAGCAGCGTGAAGGTCGTTCCCAATCCCGGGGCGCTCTCGACCCGGATTGCGCCCCGGTGGCCTCGGACGATGCCCAGCACCGCCGCCAGCCCGAGCCCGCGCCCGGTGAATTTCGTGGTGAAGAACGGATCGAACACCCGGGCCAGTGTCTCCGGCGTCATGCCGCAGCCGGTGTCGGTGACCTGCACGCGCACGTAGTCGCCCTCGGGGAGCTGGGGCGACAGGTACATCGAGTCGAGCAGTGCGCGGTCGGCCCGGACCAGACGGGTGGCGAGCCGGACGACCCCGCCGCTCTCCCCGATCGCATCGGCGGCGTTCAGGGCAAGATTCATGGCCACCTGCTGAAGCTGTGTGGCTTCGCCCTCGATCGGCGGCAGGTTGGCGGCGAGATCGAGGTGCAGGGTGACGTTGGGCGGAATGGTGATCCTGAGGAGGTCGATCGTGCTCCGGACCAATCCGCCGAGGTCGAGCGCGTCGATGGTGAAACGTCCCCGCCCCGAGTAGGCGAGCATCTGCCGGCAGAGGTCGGCGGCGCGCAGCGCCGACTCCTGGATGATGCGCAGGCTTTCCTGCGCTGCGGACCCGGCCGGCATGTCCTCCTCTGCCAGCGCAGCGTGGCCCAGGATGGAGGTGAGCAGGTTGTTGAAGTCGTGGGCGATGCCACCGGCGAGCAGCCCGAGGCTCTCCAGCTTCTGCGTCTGTTGGAGCTTGGTCTGGAGCTGGAGCTGTTCGGTCACGTCCTGGATCAACGTCAGGCATGCGGCCCGGCCGAGCCACTCGATGCGCTGGGCGAGCACGACGACGTCGATGATCCGGCCGTCCTTGGCCAGATGGCGGCCCCGATGCTCCACTTTTCCGGTACAACGCGCATCCCGAAGCTGCTCGATCACCCGGTCGTAGCGCGGGAGGTCGTCCGGTGGGCGGATGTCGCGGCTGCGGATGCCGAGGAGCTCCTCTCGGGTGTAGCCGTAGAGCTCGAGCGCGGTATCGTTGGCCTCGCGAAACTGCAGGGTCTCGAGGTCGAAGATCGTCATCGGCTGCGGGTTGGCGGCGAAAAGCATCCGGAAGCGATGCTCGGCCGCGCGCAGCGCCTCCTCGGAGGCGCCGCGGTCGGAGATGTCCCGGGAGATGGAGATCACACCGTCGAGGCCGGGCGTCCCAAGCTCGTTGCGGCCCGCGGCCTCCATCCAGGTGTAGGTTCCGTCGGCGTTGCGATAGCGGTAGCGGACGTGCCCGGGGTGCACCGGCTTCTCGAGGACACGGCGGAACTCGGCTTCGACGGCGGCGCGATCTTCCGGGTGGACGAAGTCGAAGGTCGAGCGACCCTGGAGATCCTCGGCGGTGTATCCGTGCGTGCGCCAGGCCGCCGCGGAGTTGAAGGTGAGGCGACCTTCGGCGTCGAAGATCGAGAGAATGTCCGGCGAGAGATCCACGAGGGCGCGAAAGCGGCGCTCGTCGCCGACGGGCGGAGTGGGGGACGGGGTGGGGGCGGACACGCCCTCCGATGGTTTGGACCGGGGTGGGCGAGTCGAGGGGATTTGCGGGAGCCCGATGGTGCGGGCATGAGGAAGATGCCCTAGGCGGTGCCCGCGTGCGTCGGCGGAACCGAGGAGCGTGGGCCGGTGCTCACCCGGGGGCGGAGGACTCCGGCCGTCGCCGCGGGTGTGGCGGAGCTTCGGCGGTCGGTTCCCGAGGTGGTGTGGGGCGGATGGCTGAAATCGTTCTCGCCACCGGCAGCATGCCCGAGGGTTATTCAGGCCGATTCCACGATGATCGTTGCCGTCCATCCGCTCGCGGGTTTCGACAAGGTGCTGCACTACCGCGCACCGGAGAAGCTGTGCGCGGGTCTGGCGGTCGGCTCGCTGGTGCGCGTGCCGGTGGTCAATCGTTTCACCCTGGCGGTGGTCTCCGAGCTGAATCCGACGCCGGACTGCGCGGTCGAGAAGCTCAAGAACGTGGCGGAGCTGGTCTATCCGTTCCCTGCGCTCACTCCGGAGCTGCTCTCGCTCGCGCGGTGGATCTCCGCCTACTACGCGGCCCCGCTCGACACGGTCATCGAGGCGATGATTCCGGTCTCGGTGCGGAAGGGGCTGGCGTTGAAGATCGAGAAGCGGCTCGCCGTGGCGCGGGAGCTGGCGGTTGACGAGCTCGAGCGGTTGAACCGGCGCGCGCCGCAGCAGGCAAAACTCTATGCCTTCCTGAAACTGCAGCTCCATCCCGTGGCGAAATCGCTCGTGCTGGAGCGGCTCGCGGTAGGGCCGTCGAGCGTGGCCGCCCTGGTGCAGCACGGCGTGTTGCGCGAGATCGACCACCGCATCGAGCGCGTGGCCTATCGCGACGATCTCGGCGGGGTGGAACCTGTCGCAGTGATCCCGCCCGAGCTCAACCCCGCGCAGAAGGCGGCGGTGGAGTCGATCCGCGCCAGCGGCGAGAAGGGCGGCTTTGCGGTTCATCTGTTGCAGGGCGTGACGGGTTCAGGCAAGACCGAGGTCTATCTCCACGCGATCGCCGACATGCTCCGGGGTGGCGGTGGCGCGGTGTACCTCGTGCCCGAGGTCGCGCTCACCCCGCAGACGGTGGCCCGGCTTCGGGGCCGGCTCGAGCAGCAGCTCGGCCAGCGTGTGGTCGTGTGGCACAGCTCCCTCAGCGAGGGCGAACGGCTCGACGGCTGGCTCGCGCTCGCCTCCGGGGCGGCGCGGATCGTCGTGGGCGCGCGTTCGGCAGTGTTCGCACCGGTGCGCGACCTGCGGCTGGTGATCGTAGACGAAGAGCACGAGCCCGCCTACAAGCAGGACGAGATGCCGCGCTACCACGGGCGCGATGTCGCCGTCTACCGGGCCAAGCTCGCCGGGGCGGTGTGCGTGCTCGGTTCGGCCAGGCCGTCGGTCGAGTCGGTCAACAACGTGCGCCGCGGCCGCTATCGCCACGACCTGCTGCCGACGCGCATCGACGACCGGAAGATGCCGCTGGTGCACATCGTGGACATGCGTCGCGAGGTGCTGGCGAAGCGCGCGACCTCGGTGCTCTCGCGGCTGCTCATCGACAAGATGCACGACCGCTTCGAGAAGCGGGAGCAGTCGATCCTCTTCATCAACCGCCGCGGCTACTCCAGCAGCCTGCTGTGCCAGGAATGCGGCTACGTGGCGGAGTGCCCGCACTGCAGCGTGTCGCTCACCTACCATCGGGCCGACGAGACGCTGAAGTGCCACCTTTGCGGCGAGGTGCGGGCCGCGCCGCTGGTCTGCCCGCAGTGCCGCTCGCCGAAGATCCGCATGCGCGGGCTCGGCACGCAGAAGGTCGAGGAGCACGTGGCGCGGATTCTCCCCCGCGCGAAGGTTGTGCGGATCGACACCGACACGATGGGGAAGAAGAACCGCTTCCGGGAGATCCTCGGCGAGTTCCGTACCGGTCGGATCGACATCCTGGTCGGCACGCAGATGATCGCCAAGGGCCTCGACTTCCCGAACGTGACGCTGGTCGGCCTCGTCGACGCCGACATCTCGATGCATGTGCCGGACTTCCGCGCGAATGAGCGCACGTTCCAGCTGCTCGTGCAGGTGGCCGGGCGCGCGGGCCGCGGCGACCGGGCGGGCGAGGTGGTGGTGCAGACGTTCACCCCGCAGGCCGATGCGATCCAGTTCGCCAAACAGTCGGACTTCGACGGCTTCATCGAGGGCGAGATCCGGACGCGCGAGCAGTTCCGATATCCTCCATTTCGGCACCTCGTGCACCATGTCTTCCGCGGGGACAATGCCGAGAAGGTGCTCTGGGTCGCCGAGCAGTGGAAGAAGCGGGTGGAGCCGCTCCTCGCCGGCGCGGCAGAGCTGCGCGGCCCGTCGCCCTCGCCAATCGAGCGCGTGCAGGGCGAGTTTCGTTTCCAGCTCTGGTACTTCACCGGGGCAGTGACGAAGACGGTCGGCGTGCTCGCGAAGGAGCAACGGGACTTCCCCTGGCCGGAGGGCGTGAGCCAGACGCTCGATGTGGATCCGATGAGTCTCAGCTGAGCCGTGGCGATCGCTGGCGGGCGGTCGCGACGTGCGGGAGGGACTCCTGGCGCTTCAGGTTTGCCAGCCCAAGCCCGGTTTCCATGCTCCGGCAGAACCCGCGCGGGGGTAGCTCAGCCGGATAGAGCAACGGTTTTCTAAACCGTCGGTCACGGGTTCGAGTCCCGTCCCCCGCGCCACTTTGCACTGCAAGCTGGCTGCGGCGCGTGGTCGGGCGCTGCGGTTGCGCCGCGCCGATTCGATCCCGATCAGGTTGCCGGGGCGGGCGGGGGAGTCGGCTGGGCGGTGCCGGTCAGTTCCTGGACCACCTTGAGAAGCTCCTGCGGCATGAATGGCTTCGAGAGCACGCTGTCGGCGCCGATCTTCTTGGCCATCGAAAGGTACATGTTCTGGTCGAGGCGGCCGCCGCCCGACATGGCGATGATCTTCACCGGTGTCTGATTGCGGCGGAACTCCTGGATCGTCTCGATGCCCTCCTTGTCGGGCATGATCAGGTCGGTGATCAGAAGGACCGCGGGCTTCTGTTTGAAGATGCGGACGGCCTCGTTGCCGTTGCGCGCCTCCGAGACGTCGTAGCCGGCCTTCACCAGCACGCGCTTGAGCAGCATGCGGACTTGGTCGTCATCGTCCGCCACGAGGATGTGGATTCCGTTGGGGCTCATCGTTCTGATGCAGGGCTGGATTCGCGTTGAGAGAACCCCTTGTTCATCGGGCGTGCGACCCGAAAATTAAACGGGAAAACACCCCTGTGGGCCCCTCGATCTCCCGGATTGTCATGCGCCTGCGTCGAAGAACGCACGGGCGGCGTCGCGATCGAGCTCGATCTGGGACCGCAGCGCCGCGAGATCGGCGAACTTGCGCTCGGGACGGAGGAACTGGAGCCACTCGACGAAGAGCTCGTCGCCCTCGTGCCAGGGGCATTCGCCGAGGACGTGCGCCTCGAGCAACGGCCGGCCGGCGGCTTCGACGGTCGGCCGGACGCCGTAGTTGGCCACTGCCGGCCGCGCGGTCTCGGGCTTGTCGCCGGGGCGGCGCACACGCACGGCGTAGACGCCGGCGGCGGGCGCGCATTCGGGCTCCCACGCGAGGTTGAGGGTGGGGAAGCCGATCGTGCGGCCGAGGCGGCGCCCGGGCTGCGCGGGGCCGGTGCTGAAGTACGCGTAGCCGAGCAGGGCGTTGGCGGCGGCGATCTCGCCGGCGGCGACGTGGGTGCGGATGCGGGTGCTGCTGATCGGTTCGCCGTCGAGATTGATCCGGGGGGCGCTGAACACCTGCACCCCGGCCGCGCGGCCGGTGAGCACCAGGCTGGAGGCGTCGCCGTGGCGGCCGGCGCCGTAGCGCCAGTTCTCGCCGACGTACACGGCGTGGAGCCCCGGCAGCGCGGCGCGCAAATGCGGCAGGAAATCGTCGGCGGCGATTGCGGCGAACTCCCGGGTGAACGGCTCCTGGACGACGAAGTCCACGCCAAGCGATTTCCGGAGAAACTCCGTCTTCAGTGCCACCGGCATGAGGAGGCGGACCGGTTTCTCGGGGCGGAAGAGGCGGCTGGGGTGAGGATCGAAGGTGAGCACGCCGGCGAGCCCGCCCTCGCGGCGGGCCGAGTGGAGCGCGGACTCGATCACGGCCTGGTGCCCGAGGTGCACGCCGTCGAACATCCCGATCGCCAGGTGGAGCGGCTGGGCGGGCAGCCGGACGGCCGCAAGCGAGTGGAAAAGCCGGGGATCGGTGCTCATCGGTTGCCTCGCCCCGGGCCGGTCACACCGCGTGGGTGGGCGCCACCTGGTGCGGCGCGAGCAGCTGCTTCGGCAGGTCGGCGGCGGGCAGCGCCATGAAGGCCTCCATGCCGATCGCCTGCTCGACGCGCAGCGGGCCGCTGGCGGTGCGGCGCAGCGCGCTCAGGTGCGCACCGCAGCCGAGCTTCTGGCCGATGTCGTGGGCGATGGTGCGCACGTAGGTGCCTTTCGAACACCGCACGCGGAAGCGCACCTTGGGGAGCTCCACGCCGAGCACCTCGATGCTCATGATCCGGATGAAACGCGGCTCGCGGTCGATCTCCTCGCCCTTGCGCGCCATCTTGTAGAGCGGCACGCCGTCGACCTTGATCGCCGAGAACATCGGGGGCGTCTGGTACTGGTCGCCGCGGAAGGTCTGCATCACGGCCTCGATTTGGGCGCGGTCGAGGTTGGCGGGGATGGGGCGGGTCTCCACGACCTCGCCCTCGGCGTCCTGCGAGTTGGTCACGGAGCCGAGGGTCATCTCGCCCTCGTACTCCTTGTCGCCGCTCATCAGATACTGCGAGAGGCGGGTGGACTTGCCCACGAGCACGAGCAGCAGGCCGGTGGCCATCGGGTCGAGGGTGCCGGCGTGGCCGACGCGCTTCTGCTGGAGCTTGTGGCGCACGCGGGCGACGACGTCGTGCGAGGTGTAGTCGGTGGGCTTGTCGATCAGCAGGACGCCGTCGAATTCGTTGCGGGGAGCGAGGCTCATGTGGACTTGAGGGCGTCGACGCGGGCGAGCGTCTCGGCGAGGGCGGCGAGGAGGCGGGGCTGCACCGCGGCGAGCGGCTCCTTCGGATTGAGTCCGGCGGCGCAGGCATGGCCGCCGCCGCCGAACTGGGCGGCCACGCGGTCGAGGCGCAGCGCGGGGTCCTTGCCGCGCAGGCTGCCCTTGGTCATGCCGACGCGTTCCTCGAGCAGGACGCCGATCTCGACGCCGTCGATGGCGCGCGCGTAGTCGACGAGGCCCTCGGTGTCCTCCGCGGTGGTGCCCGTCTGCTCGAAGATGCCGAGCGGCAGGAGGCCGACGCAGACGCGGCCGCCGCACTCGAGGCGGAGCGAGGAGAGGAAATGCTGGAGCAGCTTCATCCGGCCGAACGACTCGCGCTCGTAGATGTGGTAGCCGGCTTCGACGGGCTCGGCGCCGCAGGCGATCAGGCGCCCGACCAGCTCGAAGACGCGCGCGGTGGTGGAGGCGTGGCGGAACTGGCCGGTGTCGGTGAGGATGCCGGCGTAGAGCGCCTTGGCGGCGACGGCGTCGAGCGGCAGCTCGAGGTCGAAGGCGATGCCGGCGATGATCTCGGCGGTGGCGGCGGCGGCGGTGTCGACGAGGTTCTCCTCCGCGCCGTGGTTGGCGCCGAGGTGGTGGTCGATGTTGAGGACGGGATGGGGGAACCGCGCGGCGAGTTTCGCCCCGATGCGCGCGAGGTCGGCGCAATCGACGAGGACGGCGGCGTAGTCGCCTTCCGGGAGGGTGTCGGCGGTGTGGAAGGTGTGCTGGGCCGCGAGGTAGGCGAGGCGGCGCGGGACGGGATCGCCGTTGGCGCAGACGACCTCGATGCCGTGGGCGGCGAGGAGGCGGGCGACGGCCACCTGCGAGCCGATGCAATCGCCGTCGGGCCGGGCATGGCCGATCACGACGACGCGTTTGCCTTCGAGGCGCGGGATGGCCTGGGCGAAACGTTTGGCGAGCTCGGGAAAGAAGCGCGTCATGACGGCAGGCGGCTCAGCCCTGCGGCGGGGGCGTCGGCTTGGCGTCGGCGGGCGGCAGGCCGATCTCGTCGAGGAGGCGGTGGACGCGCTCGGCGCGGTCGGGCGAGTCGTCGTGCACGAACTCGAGTTTCGGCAGGTAGCGGAGCTGGACGTAGCGGCGCAGGTGTTCGCTGATCAGCGAGACCTTGGTGCGCATCCAGTTCAGGCCGCGCACGGGGTCGGCGTCCTTCTTGAGGAGCGAGAAGTAGACCTTGGCGGTGCGCAGGTCGGGAGCGATCTCGACGCCGGTGATGGTGTAGGAGACCGCGTCCTGCCCGCACTTGGTGTGCAGCACGTGGCTGATTTCGCGCTGGAGCAGCTCGTTGATGCGGACGGTGCGGTTGGACATGGTCTATTTTCGATTTGGGATCGCCGATTTGCAATTGGTCGAGGCGGTCGCCGGCGGCGGCGACCTCAACCGGAAATCGGCGATCGAAAATCGCAAATCCTCAGAGGCTCGCGCGGATCTTCTGGACCTCGAAGCACTCGATGACGTCGCCCGGCTTGTAGTCGAAGTAGCCGGCGAGACCGATACCGCACTCGAGACCGGCGCGGACCTCGTTCGCATCGTCCTTGAAGCGGCGGAGGGTGTCGACGGTGCTCTCGTGCATGATCTCGCGGCCGCGGCGGACGCGGGCCTTGGCGTTGCGGGTGATCTTGCCGTCGGTGACGAGGCAGCCGGCGACGACGCCCTTGGCGACCGGGAAGACGGCGCGCACTTCGGCGCCACCGAGCTTGACCTCGCGCAGATCCGGCGGGAGCAGGTCGGCCATCGACTCCTTCACCTTGTCGGCGAGCTCGTAGATGATGTCGTACTCCTGGATGCCGACCCCGTGGTGCTTGGCCAGCGGGGTGACGCCATTCTCCAATCGGGTGTTGAAGCCCACGATGATGGCGCCGGCGGCGCTGGCCATGAGAACGTCGTTCTTGGCGATCAGGCCGACATCGGACGAGATGACTTCGAGGGCGACCTTGTCGCTCTTGATGCTCTCGAGGATCTGGCGCACGGCCTCGGCGGAACCGAAGACGTCCGACTTGATGACGACCTTGAGGGTCGGCTTCTGGGTGGCGGCGATCTCGGCGAAGAGCTTCTCGACGGAGGTGTCCTTCGGTGCGGCGGAGGCCTGCGTCGCCTGCTTGCGCAGCGCGAGCTCGGCTTCCTCGACAAGGGCCTTGGCCTCGCGCTCGTTCTTGACGACCTTGAACTGGGCGCCGGCCTCGGGGGTGGCGGACCAGCCGATGATCTTCACGGGCATCGAGGGGCCGGCTTCCTTGACCTGCTGCCCCTTGTCGTTGAAGAGCGCCTTGACCTTGGTGTAGGCGGCACCGCAGACGACCGCGTCGCCGACCCGGAGGGTTCCGCGCTGGACGATGACGGTGGCGGTGCTGCCGCGGCCGACCTCGACCTGGGCTTCGACAATCGTGCCGCTGGCCGGGGCCTTCGGGTTGGCCTTGAGCTCCATGACGTCGGCCTGGAGCAGGATGTACTCGAGCAGTTCCGGGACGCCGTCGCCCTTGAGGCCCGAGACCTTCACGGCGATGGTCTCGCCACCCCAGTCTTCGGGGGCGATGCCGCGTTCCTGCATCTGGAGCTTCACGCGGTCGAAATTGGCGCCCTTCACGTCGGACTTGTTGACGGCGACGATGGTGGCGACCTTGGCGGCCTTGATGTACTTCAGCGCCTCATCGGTCTGGGGCATGAAGCCGTCGTCGGCGGCGACGACGAGGATGGCGATGTCGGTGGTGTTGGCACCACGGGCGCGCATCTTGTTGAAGGCGGAGTGGCCGGGAGTGTCGAGGAAGGTGATCTTGCGGTTGTTGTGCTCGACCTGGTAGGCGCCGATGTGCTGCGTGATGCCACCGGCTTCGCCTGCGGCGACGTTGGCCTTGCGGATGGTGTCGAGCAGGGTGGTCTTGCCGTGGTCGACGTGACCAAGGATGCAGACGACCGGCGGGCGCGGCTCGAGGAGCTTGGACTCGTCCTCTTCGATGGGCTTGGCCTTTTCC
>JAEXPG010000170.1 GCA_023447015.1 Verrucomicrobiota bacterium | reverse complement strand
CAACTTCACCGAGCGCGGCTTCGGCGTGCGCGGCGCCGTGGGCGTCTCCGACCGCGGCAACACCGCCGCCTCGCAGCTCAAGCCCGGCGCCTTCGACTGGCAGCACATCTTCGGCAAGCTCGGCGTGCGCTGGCTGCACACCGGCGGCATCTTCGCCGCCCTCTCCGCCTCCACCGCCGAGGTCGTCCTCGAGGCCGTCAAGGCCGCCAAGCAGCACGGCACCATCGTCTCCTACGACCTCAACTACCGCCCCTCGCTCTGGAAATCCATCGGCGGCCTCAAGAAGGCCCAGGAGGTCAACCGCGAGATCGCCAAGTACGTCGACGTCATGATCGGCAACGAGGAGGACTTCACCGCCTCCCTCGGGTTCGAGGTCAAGGGCGTGGACCACAACATCTCGCAGATCGAGACCGACGCATTCAAGGCCATGATCGAGACCGCCGTGAAGGAGTACCCGAACTTCAAGGTCGCCGCGACCACGCTGCGCCGTGTCATCCCCGCGACGAAGAACGACTGGTCCGCCATCCTCTGGCACGACGGCAAGTTCCACGAGAGCCGCAAGTACCCGGAGCTCGAGATCCTCGACCGCGTCGGCGGCGGCGACAGCTTCGCCTCCGGCGTGCAGTTCGGTTTCCTCCAGTTCAACGACGCCCAGAAGGCCGTCGAGTACGGCGCCGCCCACGGCGCGCTCGCGTCGACGACCCCCGGCGACACCTCCATGGCCACGCGCAAGGAAGTGGAGAAGCTCTTCGCCGGCGGCGGCGCCCGCGTGCAGCGCTGATCGCGCTCCGCCCGCGACTCGGCTCATTCCTCTCCCCGGCCGGCGCCACTGAAGGTGCCGGCCTTTTTGTCGGTGGCGGTCCGCGGCCCACCTGGACGTCCGCGGCAAACTGCGTATCAGGATTTCCGAAATCCATCGCGCCATGACCCGTTCCACCGGCCGCCGACTCCTCGCCCTCGCACTGTCCACCTTCGCCGTCATCGCCACGGCCCGCGCCGACCTCTACACGCCACCCTCCTCGCCGCGTACGGACATGCTTCTCGCCGACGGCTGGCGATTCCTGCGCGCCGACGCCGCCAGCGCCCAGGACCCGGCCTTCGACGACTCCGCCTGGGCCACCGTGAGCGTGCCCCACACCTGGAACGGCCTCGACGGACAGGACGGCGGATCCAACTACTACCGCGGCCCGGGATGGTATCGGAACCGGTTCTGGCTCGATGCCGCCACCGCAGGCCGCCGCATCTACCTGAAGTTCGAAGGCGTCAGCTTGGTCGCCGACGTCTACGTCAACGGCACGCCCATCGGCCAGCATCGCGGCGCCTTCGCTGCCTTTGTCTTCGACATCACCGACGCCTGCACGCCGGGCGCGTGGAACAGCCTCGCGGTCCGTGCCAGCAACGCGAGCACCGCGGATGTCGCCCCCCTCTCCGGCGACTTCAACATCTGCGGCGGCATCCACCGTGAGGTCCATGTGCTCACCACCTCCCCGCTCCACATCGATCCGCTCAACTTCGGCAGCCCGGGGGTCTTTCTCCGCACCACGCAGGTCTCGGCGGCGTCCGCCGAACTGGCCGTCGATGTCGACATCCGCAACGCCACGGCGGAGACGGCTTCGGCCACGCTGACGGCGCATGTCGTCGCCGCCGACGGCACCGCGGTGGCGCGGCTGCAGACCGCCGTCGACGCCCCACCGGGGACAAGTCGTGCGACCCTCGCCACCACGATCACCTCTCCGCATCTGTGGGACGGGGTGCGCGATCCCTACCTCTATCACGTCTGGATCGAACTCGCGGGCAACCCCGCACCCGACCCGCTCCAGGATCTCGTGGTCCAGCCGCTCGGATTCCGCTTCTTCGCGGTCGACCCCATGACCGGCTTCCACCTCAACGGCCGCAGCTACCCCCTCCGCGGCGTCTCCCTGCACCAGGACTGGCCGGACCGCGGCTGGGCGACCGGCCCCGCCGAACGAGCCCGCAACATCGCCCTGCTGCAGGAGATCGGCGCCAACTTCGTGCGGCTCGCGCACTACCAGCACCCGCCGGAGACCTACGATCTGCTCGACCGCACCGGCATCGCCGCCTGGGCCGAAATCCCGTTGGTCAACCAGATCAGCGCCGCGGCCGCGTTCCACGCCAACACCCGCCAGCAATTGACCGAGCTGATCCTGCAGAACTTCAACCATCCCTCCGTGCTCATGTGGGGACTCCACAACGAGCCCACCAGCGACACGATCCCGGTCGGACAGACCGCCTACACGATCCCCCTGCTCCACCAGCTCGCGCGCACGCTCGACCCCGGTCGCCCGACCACCGCCGCCATGCGGATGATGACGGCCGGCAGCTCGCTCGATCAGTCCACCGACCTGATCGGTTGGAACTACTACTACGGTTGGTACACCCAACCGATCACCGGCTTCGGCTCCGCCTGCGACAGATTCCACACCACCTATCCATCCCGCCCTGTGGGCGTGAGCGAGTACGGCGCCGGCGCGAGCATCCTCCAGCACGCCGAGAACCCGCCCGCGCCCAAAACCAACGGGCCCTGGCATCCGGAGGAATACCAGGCGCTCTACCATGAGTCGCATTGGCGGCAGATCGCCACCCGCCCCTACCTCTGGTGCACCGTCGTCTGGAACATGTTCGATTTCGCCGTCGACAGCCGCAACGAAGGGGACACCCGGGGCCGAAACGACAAGGGCCTCGTCACCTACGACCGCACCACCCGCAAGGACGCCTTCTATTTCTACCAGGCCCAGTGGACGACCGCGCCGATGGTCCACCTCTGCAGCCAGCGCTTCACCCCGCGCACGGCCACGCCGATCGAGATCAAGGTCTACTCGAACTGCGACACCGTGGAACTCGTCCAGAACGGCGTCTCGCTCGGCACCAAGACCTCCACCGACCGCGTCTTTCGCTGGACCGGCGTGAACCTCGCCCTCGGCGCCAACGACTTCCAGGCCATCGCCACCAGCACCGGCGCCACCGTCACCGATCAAGTCGTCACCACCTTCGCTCCGCCGGCCGGCACCGCGCCGATCGCGCTCTCGATCACTCCCGACAGCGCCGGATTCCGGCTCTCGTTTCCCAGCGCCCCGGGCCAGCGCTACCAGGTCGAGACCACCACCGATCTCACCACCGGCGCCTGGCTGCTGCTCACCGATGTGATCGTGGGCACCGGCGCCGAGATGGTCGTCGTCGATCCCGGCGGCGCGGTCTCGGCCCGCTTCTACCGCGTACGGATCCTGCCCTGAGTTCGTCACCGTCGTTCCAGAGCGCTGTTTGTCGCACACACCGGATCCGACGTTTTCCGTTCTCGATCACGGCCGTTCGCTCCGTGGGCACCGCCCCGCCCGGCCAACCGGCGGGCCGTTTCGGGCGCCGCGCTGTAATTTGCGCCGCGCCTTTCCGTAATCCCCTGCGCATGCCACTCCGCGCCCGCCCACGATTCCGCGCAATCACCAGGTCTGCCTGGTCCGACCCCGAGTCGCGCACCACGGGCACAAGCCCAAAAACCCCTCGCCTCGGCGGAGCCCCATCCACCGCGAAACGGGGAAGACCGGCCGTCGTTGCTTCGGCCTGCACCTTTTGGACTGGAATGGGAAGACCCACACCTCCTGCCCCGGCCAGGGCGTCCGCATCCGCGGCGCCTATTCGACCAAACACCAACCGTCCCCTGGAGGAGTCATGAAGAGAACCGATCCGCAAAACACCGTCCTGCAGTTCGTCGTGCCATTCGACACGCCACCCAAGGATGCCCCCGCCGTCGTCGCCTACGCCTTTGCGCCGAACGGCCGCCTGCTCGCCACCGCCCCGCTCAAAGAGGGTCTGGCCGAGCTCGCCCTGCCGAAGGGCGCCGCCGCCGGCGCGCGCCTCTTCTTCGCCACCCCGCCACCCGACCTGGCGCGTGGCGCGCAACCGTCCCTCGCCGACATGGACCGGTTGCACGCGTATGAACCAGCTTGGCAATTCGATCCGGCCACCCGCCGCTACGAATTGCCGCCGATCCCGGAGTTCCACTGGCAATGGTGGCTCTGGGTGCGTTGCCGCGTGCGCGGCACCGTCGTCGCCCCGGTCGTGATCAACGGCGTGACCGTCGAGAAACCCGTGGGCGACGCCCGCGTGCACCTCTGCGAGGTCGACCGCCTCATCCTCGTGCTCCGCAAACTGCCGGACGACCTCGTCTTCCGCCTGCGCGACGAATGGCTGGCCGTGCTGCAGAAGCCCGATCCGATCGGCCCGGTGAGCGCCGGCGGCGGGTTCTCCTTCTCCCCGGCCGACGCCGTGGCGTTCAACCCCCAGCCGGAGCCGCCGGGCGACGCCGTCGGATTCAACCCCCAACCCGAACCGCCGGGCGACCGCCTCCAGCGCACCGGACTGAACCGCAGCCTCGCCGCCCTCGGTGCGCGGTTCGAATCACCCCTCGTCCGCGTCGGCCTCAATCCCCAGCCCGAGCCGCCGGCCAGCGTGCGGCTGGCGTCCCCGCTCGCCACGGTCAGAGCCACCCTCGCCGACCTGCCCGCCACCACCCGCGCGGCGCTCGGCTCGGAGAGCGCCCAGAGCGTGCGCGAGGCGCTCGTCGCCCATCTCGACCTGCTCCTGCCGCACTTCTGCCGCTGGCCGTGGCTGCACCGCTTCCTCTGCCTCAAGCATGAGCTCACCGCCGTCCTCACCAACTCGGCGGGCAGGTTTGACACCCCGATCTGGTACCGGAGGTTTGGCGACAAACCCGACCTCTACTTCTGGGTCGAGGTGCAGTTCCAGGGCACCTGGACCACCGGCCACCGGCCGTGCGTCTGCGCCAACACCTACTGGAACTACGCCTGCGGCAGCGAGGTGACCATCCGCGTCACGGACCCGCGGGTGCAGCCGTGCGACCCGAACGCCGACCTCGAGGGCTACCAGGTCGTCGTGACGACGATCGGCAACCAGATCAGCCTGTCCGAGATCGTGCACGATCCCGCGTCCGCCGCCCGGGGGCTCACCACCGACGGCCGCCCGCTCGCGGGCACGCTTGAGCTGCGCTGCGACATGAGCCGCGCCAACCTCATCGCCGCCGGCATCACCCACTACCGCTGGTCCTACCGCCGCCTGACCAAGGGCGACGGCACCGCCCTCGTCACCGCCGACGAGTGGCACGAGCTGAACACCCCGGTCCATCGCTACTACAAGGTGATGGTCCCCGATGCGACCGTCCCGGGCGGCCTAAAGCCGGCGTACCAACCGGCGTTGATGGGACCCGACCCGGCGTTCCCCGCCACTCCGCTCTTCAAGATCCAACCGATCGAGCCGCCGGCGGGCAGCGTCGGATGGAAGGAGATCAACGAGCACGTCGACCTCGCGTGGGCGCACTTCCCGACCGGCAGCCTCCTCGAGCCGAGTCCTTCGAACCCGGCCGAGCTCGTCCCGGCCGCGGGCAAGTACGAGCTGAAGCTCGAGCTCTTCACCACCAGCGGTGCCACCGCCACGCGGGTCAACTGGACGCATCCGCCCGCCACGGTCTCCGGTCCCGTGACCGCGCTGGTGTCGGCCTCGCCGGCCCCCTTCACGCCGCCCGCCGGCATGAGCACCGCGCTCGCCGGTGCCCCGAATCTCTACACCGAGCCGGCGACCGGGGCCGACGTCCTTGGGTTCAAGATGGTGCTGCATGTCGACAACAACCGCTGCACCGCTGGCATCGCCGAGGTCTGGACCGACGCGCCGGCCAACGCCGCCGGCCCCTGCGGCTTCATCCGCTTCAAC
>JAEXPG010000166.1 GCA_023447015.1 Verrucomicrobiota bacterium | reverse complement strand
GCGGGCTTCACGCCCGCCATGCCGCGCCCGCGGCGCTCGGCCATCCGAGATTGTCCGCCGCATGGAGCACCACGGCCCCACCACCGGGCCTGTAGCCAACGATGGCGTCCGGGGCGCTGCGCTCCCGGCTGGAACCAAGCGGAGTCGTCGCCACAGCCACGTGGATCTCCATCCCATCGGCCAAGCCCGACGGCATCAGCTTGCCCCCCAAGGCCTGCTGTATTCAGGCCGCTTGACGTGCTGGGATCGCCGTTTTCGGATCTCCGCCTGGCTCGACGTGCCGCTGATCGGTTGGATCAGGCAACGGCGCTCTGGGGCCCGGGGGAAAGCAGACAGAAATGAACAACATCAAATTCCATGGGGTGACGAGCGTTGCATGGGCGGGCGGGGCGATCGGGCTCGCCGCGATCGCGCTGTTCCGGGCCGGCTTGGGCTGGGGCATCGCCTACCTGCTGATCCTGGCCGTCGCGGGCCCGGCGGTGATCTACGCCTTCTGCGCCAAGTGCCCCTGCCAGACGCATTGCGCCCACGTGCTGCCCGGCCTGCTGGCCCGTTGGGTCAAACGCCCGCCGGGGCCGTATTCGGCGCTCGAGTTGGGCGCGGTGGGGCTGCCCTTGCTTCTGCTCGTCGGCCTGCCGCAGCTGGTGGTGTGGCGCAGCCCGGCGCTCGGCATCGCTTTCTGGGTTCTGCTTGGGGCGGCGCTGGTTCAGGTGCTGACGGTGGTATGCCGGCCGTGCGGCAATGTCTACTGCCCGGTGAAGCACGCGCGGCGTTGACGACCCAGCCGATGCAGGCTGGCCCACAGGTGGACCCTCTGCCTGACGGCAGAGCCCCCCAAGCGAATCGCATGCTCCATCCGCGCCCCCTCTGATGGTGGGGCGGGCTTTACGCCCGCCATCCCACACCCGCGGTACCCGACCGCCCGAGTTTGTTCGCGCTCAAGGAGCGCCAAGGCAGAAGACCGGCCATGCCGCCAGGGAACGCTCGCAACAAACCCCACTCCAAACTGCGCCATCGCGCCAGCGCCGTGAAGCTCCGGCCGATCGGCAAAGCCGGACACCTCCGGATCAGGCCCCCGGGCTCCCCCACGCCTTGTTGTAGATCACCGGGGTCCGGAATTTCCACCGCTCCCACAAGGCCGCGTCCACCAGCAGATCCGCCATGAAGCAAGCGACGTTGATCCGGCTCGTCTTTCCGGGATTGGAAATGGGGCTGCGCATCTTCCGGTCCACGATGACCACCTCGCTGGGCGCCACCTCGTCGATCAGGGCGTCGGGCCGAACCATCACCCACTCGACCGGCGCCGCGTCGCCCACCTCACCCCGCAGAAAGTCGCCTGCGGCGACGTTGTCGGCATGCGGGGGCAACACCGCCTTCAGCAGACCGAACACCACCTTCTCCGTGAAGGAATGCCGCTCTCCGACGTCTGCGTTGGTGTACGCCGTGGTGCTTCATCAGGACCAGCTTGCCGGTTCTACCGCGCACTCGGATCGCCTCGGCGACCATCCGTACCGCTTGGAATACCAGTCGCCGGGGCGGTCCGAACAGCCCCTTGAGTGTGACGTTGTGCCCCAGGCAACAGACGACGGAGTCGCAGCCGTCGATCAACGCGGCGACCTGTCCGGCGGTCCACGCGTCGACACTTCCCTTCACGATCTCGATCGCGGAATCGCCCCACCACTCCTGCGGGAATCGGGCGGAATGGCGGACCAAGGCCTTCACCTGGACCTGACGGTGCGCAAGGGCGGAAACCACCAGTCGGCCTGTCGCTCCGCTGGCACCCAATACCAATGTCTTCATGGAATCTTTTCGTCGGGAAGGATCGAGGTCGGAGGCCCCGACCGTGGACGAGCGGCCTCCCCCTGCAGCCAGAATCCTGGTTCCCGTTGGTAATGGAAGGATGAAAGGCTCCACCGCTCTGCGGCCTCCGATCTTCTCCCAATCGGGAATCGACCTCCGGATCCCCTTCCTGGGCTGGGGCCCAACCACGCTTCACCCCTTCGGCACGCCGTCGCGAAGGCCCGGCCCGCCGCCGCTCTCCCGGCAGCCCGCGCGCACCGCCGCGCCCGCCAACCTCGCGCGCAGCATCGCGATCGTCCGCGGCGTGCTCGGCGGTTCGGGACACCTCGTCCCGCCCGTTCGGCGCCCAACTCCGCCCGCCGGGCACCGTCCGGAGACCGCAACCCCGTGCCCAATCGACAGGCACAGCCGGTGTCGCCAACGTCCACCGCGTCCCGCGCGACGGATCACGTGAGTTCGAGGGCGTGCCAATGATTCCCATTGGTAATCAAAGACTAAAAATCCGCCCTCTTCTCAGTATTCAATTCGCTTACCTCTTTGTTCGTTGACCTCCGGATCACCACCCGAGCCTAAATTCCCAACCATGCTCTCACCCCTCCTGCACCCCTTCGCCCAGAACTGGCCCAACGCTCTCGCCGACATCGTCGAGGCAGCAATCGACGAGGGGGAGGTCGGCGCGAGCGACCTGCGGACCATCGTGATCGCACCGACACGAGATTGGCTCACCCTCGGCGTCTGGCTGAGCACGGAGTGGGATGACTATCCGTACGCGCGTAGGGCCGACCAGGCAGCGGGCCTGATCCCGCTGGATGCTTGGCTGGACGAGGTCGATGCCTTCGCCGGTCGCGAGGGAGGCCGCATGCCGCCCACCCATCCCGAGCTGAAGCTCAACCTCCCGCTCCACTTCGCCGATCCCGCCAAGAACGCCGACTGGCGGGAGATGATGATCGCCTTCCAGCAGAGCCTGATGGCGACGGCCCGGCAGGCCGCGTGCGGACGGCTGGCGCAGAAGCGCTTCGAGCAGCCGGTTGGGATCTTCGTGGCACTGGGCAGAGAGGAGGCGATGCTTCAGGCCTTCTGCCACCCGCATGGCGCGCCCCTCTGGCCCTTGAGCGAGCGCCGGAAGGAGTTCGGATGCAGCAGCAACTATCCCCACGCCGCGTTCGTCGACGAAGGGCTCATCGTCTACTATCCCAAGGGCGAGGGTACGTGGAAGGACGAAGAGGGCACGCCCGCCATCCGGACCTATCGCTTCGCCGACATGGTCCGCGCCACCTTGGACGACGACGAACTGCACGTCCGCTTCAAGGGCGAGGTCTTCGACGTCATATTTGAAAACGGCCACACGCACGAGGAGCACGGCGGGCCCGATCGGTCCGAGGTCGAAGCGGCCCTGCTCGCGCACTTCAAATCTCGGCCGGAGCTGATGCCGCCCGACGACGTGACCTATGCGCTCCCTCAGGACGCAGCGGCGCTGGCAGCGTGGCTCCATGGCTTCGCCGAGGAGCATGAGAAGAGCAACGCCGTGGAGGAGCTGGTAAAACGGCACGGCGTGGATGCCGTCCTTCCGCTCGCGCGCGCCGCGGGCATCGACGGCGCCGTCTGGCAGCGGATGCACCGGGACTTCGCCGAGGCGCTCGTTGCCGAGGGTCACGCCATTGAGGCGCTTGAGTACCTCGATGCGCTCCCCCCCGGGGAAGGGGCACACTGTCAGTGCGGCCGCCTCCCCTGGCTCCGGGCCGAGGCCCTCTGGCAGCTCGGTCGGCACGAGGAGACCGCCGGTCTCGATCCGGAACGATCGGATACCATCCCCTTCCGCGCCCTATCGTTGGCAGCGCTCGGCCGCCGGGACGAAGCGATGGCGTTCCTGTCATCGGAGAAAGCACTCACCGACGAGGACTGTCTGGTCGCTCGCGCGATCCTCCTGGCTCGCGATGGCCACACTACCGAAGCGGCGAACGCGCTGCGTGCAGCCTTCAGCGAAGGCACGCCGCGGAAATCGCTGCTGGCTCAGCTTGAAAATGAGCCGGTGCTCCAGCCGATCGTCGCTGAGCGCATGGCCTTGAAAGCAGCTCGCGCGGCGAGCGCGGCGCAGGCGGCAACGGTGCCAGCTCTGCCGCTCGCGCAGCCGCCGTACTGGGATCGGGACCGCGCAGCCTTGGGCGCGCTCGGTGCCCCGCTCGTCGCCAAGCCGAAGAAGACAAAAAATGGAAAGACGGTCGAGCTGCCCCGGCTTCGCTGCGCGCTGCGGGTGGGCGGCCGGGTCTGGGCCGGTGACGACTCCGGCGCCGTGGTGGAGCTGGCCGTGGACGGCTCGCGCCGCGAGCTCTGCCGGCCCTGCGGGAGTCGCCGTATCGAGCAACTTCTGGCGCTGCCGTCGGGTGTGCTCGTCAGCGACGAGCATCGGCTGGCCCTCCTCAGTCACGACGGTACCGTGATCGTCCAAGCGCTTTCGCTCTCTTATGGGAGTGGCGAAGTGGCGGCCTTTGGCGACCTCGTGGCAAAAGTGAACGACGCCGGGATCGACCTGTACCGCGCCGACCGAGGGCTCGAACACGTCGGCACGCTTGCCGCGCCGGACACCCATAGCTTCCGCGGCGTGGCCTTCCCGAGTCCGGGCACGCTCTTGGCTCTGTTGAACGAGGAGATCTACGTGGCCGACGTGAGCGATCCCGCAAGGCCCCGCTGGTCGGGAAAGGTTTCGATTCCGGACTGTTCAGAAGTGTCCGCATTCGGCGATCTGGCGCTCGCGTACGGCGATGAGCACATCTGGCTCCTCTCGTTCAAGGATCCGCAACGGCCGACAACGCTCGGCCGATTCCGCGGCCGCTTGAAACTGCTCGTCGAGCGGGAGGGTGATCGCCTGACACTCGCCGAGGACGGCTGGCTCGTGCGCGTCGACTTGGGCGCCAAGAAGGTCGCCGAGACGTCGCTGCTGCTCGGCTCCGACGGATGTCATCTCGACACCCCGCTGCTTCTCTGGGCCGACGGTGGCGAGTACTGCGCCGTTTCCGGTGATGGAGTGTTGCGACTCGCCCCGCTCGCCTGGGGGCGCTCCCCCGAGCAAATCGCCGCCGAGATGGCCGCGTACACGGTCAAGGCAGAGGAGTGGATGAAGCGCACGCTCCAGGGTTGGCTCGAAGCTCCGGCGCAGAGTGAACCCATCGGTCTGGTCAGAGCGGGTTGGTACGGGAACGATCTCCAGCTGTTCACCGTTGGTCCCCGGACCCTTCCTGGGATCGAGGCGGACGAGCCGTTGAACGCGGAGCAGTTCTGTTTGGAGAGAGAGGAAGAAGACAACACCCCGCCCGATGAGGTATCTCCGGCAGCGGAAAGCTCCGAGCAGCGGTCGCAGCGCCGGAACTTGGAGGAGCTGGAGCAGGACGCCAGCTACCGCGAGCGCCGCCGGGCTCTCCGCACCATCACGTCCCGTCTGGGTGACCTAGCGGCGGCAAGCCCGGCCACGGCTCGACAGGTTGTGCTCATCGCTGCTGGCGAACGCGGACCTGCCGAGGTCGTCGGCGTGGTCGCCGGGCGCGGTACGGCCGGACCGCGCCGCGCTGAGCCGATGCGTCGGCAATCACGCACCACCAAGGAACGCCTGACCTCGGACAACTGGTATCAAGAAGCAGATACCCTCACCGCGCGGGCGCGGCGCGATCCGGAGTTTCGGCGCGAGGTGCTCGAATTGCTCGCGAGCGAAGGCGTGAGAGCGGCCGCGAGGATCGCCCTGTCCCTCCGGGATGTCGACGAGGCAGCCGTCCTCAAGGCCTGGCTCGCGGCGTCGGAACGGATTCCAGGGTTGGCCGTGCGCGGTCTGGTCGACCTGGCTGATCTTCCGGAAGCCCGCCGCCGCCTGGAAGAACTCTGCGACAGCGGGGACCTCGACACTGCTTTGCAGTCACGCCGCGCCGTCGGCCGGCTCGAGGAGCCCGCTGGATTGGACCAGCTCAGGCGAGTCCTCGCCTTGGTCGGCACCGGAGAAGGGAGTATTCCCAAGAAGAGTCTTGCCGCCCTCTCGGACGGTGCACTGGGGACACTTCGGGAGGCGCTCGCGGCCGCTCACGCAGCGCTCTTCGCCAACCGCGACCGAGACGCCCGCGATCTGCTCCTGCCTCTCGTGCGTTCGGGTTGCTCGGAGCTGCCAGCCGGCATCGTCGAAGAAGCGAAGGAAGATCGCCAGAGTGAGGACGACGAAATGGGAGGCCTCTTCGGCGACGAGAAGCCCGAGGAAGCCGCGACGGCGCTGCGCCACTACGTCGCCCGCACCATCGCGAAAACGCTGAGCGCAGCTCCGTCCGCCGGCCCCATCTGGCCGGCCGCAGTCCCAGCCGAGCCGTACCGCAAGAGCTGGCACCGTTTCTTCGAAATCGCCTGGCCGCTGTGGGAGAAGTCCGGGCTCCTCGATACGCTCCACGAGCGGCTGCCGGCACGCCTCAGCGCCGAGGACGGCGAGGCGGATCGCCAGTTCGCGTTGCACCTTGTGCTGGAGGATGTGATGCGAGGAGACCCGCGTGCGGATGGGATCGCCGCAGCGCTGAAGGCCAGCCCCCTCCCCAAGAAGGATCTGGAGAAGGTGACGAAGCTGGCGCGGCTCAGCCGGCTCAGCTTTGGATGGACGCTGCTTAAAGCGCGGCGGCTCGGCGAAGCACGCCAAGTCGCAGACGCCGCCCTCAAAGACGACGCGAAGGATGGCCAGGCGTTGTTCTTCGACGCCCGGCTGGCCTGGCTGGAGAAAGATGATCCGCAGGAAGCACTGCACCGGATCCCGGCGGCGTTGGAGAAGGCGAAGGACAACGCCGGGCGCGGGCGGCTCTACAACCTGTACGGCGCCGCGCTCGATGCGCAGGCGAAGTACGGCGAGTCGATCGTCTGGTTCGAGAAAGCGATGCAGGCCGATCCGAGCGAAACCGCGATGCACCTCTCCAACATCGCCGAGGCACACTGGAAGCTCGGTCAGAAGAACGACGCCGCAACGTTCGCCCGGAAGGCCGCCGCCCGCGGCTCCTCCACCGAGATCGTGAAGACCATCCTCGCAGAAATGGGAGCCGCCTCGTGAGCCTCTGGGGCGAGTTCACATCGTCACGTTGCGAGAAACGACACTCGAACCCCTCCCCGGAACGAACCTGCCTCCGGGCGGCCGGAATCGAGCTTCTCCCGATTCCTCTTCTCTAGCGAGGCCCCTCCGACGGCAGGCAATCCGATGAGTATGATCTGCAATCTGGCGCGAGTGACAGCCCAACAACTCGCGCAACTACGAGCGACCCCGGAGGTGATCGTTGCCTTTCTGCACCCGGACGTCGGCGAACCGCGTCCTCAGGAGTCGGGCGACGTCCGCTCGCGACCATTCCGCCGCAGTGCTCCGACCGCGAGTCCGGCCTCTCCGTCGGTCGGGAGCCTGCAGCAAGACGATCACGTCGATCTGGACAAGGCGTGGCATACTCTGCACTTCCTGCTCGCCGGTAGCGCGTGGGAGGGCGAGTTCCCGCAGGGATTTCTCGTCGCGAATGGTGACCCGATTGGCGCTGTCGACGTCGGATACGGTCCCGCACGTGCGTTCAGCGTCGAACAGACCGCCAAGATCTCGGATTACCTGGATACGATCGACGCCGCCACACTCCGGGCCTCGCTCGATCCCCAGAAGCTGGCCGATGCGGACATCTATCCAGGTTTTGATCCCGGCTTTGATCCAGCCTCGGTCTACCCGGGCTTCGATCCAAGTCTGGTCATCCCGGGCTTTGATCCTAGGGAGCGTCTTCAAATTGGCGTCGTCCGTCGTGAGCGGGAAACGAAGCGGCCGCCAGGCGCAGTGTCCGGAGGCGGGCCGAGGCCCGTGCCGAACCCTGCAACGCCGCGGCACTCCGGTTCCCGCCACCCGCAGGGCTGCGACGCAGGCGGCCTGATCTCCGACATTAACTGGGCTTACATCAGAGGGAATTTCGAGACCGCGAGAGATTTCGTCCGCGTGACGAAGGAGCGAGGTATGGCCCTTCTCGTCTACCTAAACTGACGCCGGTTCGAACGGCATTTTCCCGATTGGACCCAACCACGAACGAACCTGCCACCAACCTGAAGGAGCACACTAATGTTTGAGAAACTGAAAGAAGCGCTATCGGAAAACAATGACACGGCCCGCTGCGCCGACCTGCTCGGTGCCATCGCGGCGTTATCCCGTTATATCTTTCCATCGTGGTGCGAAAAGGAAGGGATCCCGAGTCATGAGCCCGAGGCGTATCTCCGTTTTGGGAAGGAATTCGGCTGGCTCCCGCTGGCGGGACTACTGCTCGATAAGATCGGTCCGGAGGGATCCAATCTCTGCTGGCTGCACTTCGGAATAGAAGTCCGGGCCGCGTTGCGGGAGATCATCGCGCAGGCACCTTTCGCTTCGCATGCCCTGGTCCAATCGTTGATCTGCGAGCTGGATACCGGTCGTGCGTCGCCGGCATCGCCCGGCATCTCCGACGCGGAGGTCGTTGGTGAGATCAAGATACTGCGCCCCCAGAACGAAGCCTGGTTCGTGAAGGAACTCGGACTCGACCCAAACTCGGTCGGAGCAGAAGGGCGCAGGTTCAAGGCGTCCCTCGAGCCGGTCATCAATCCGAGCCGTACGATCAGCGTGCCGAAAGGGATCATGGATGTGATCAACAAGATCCACGAAGCCCGCGCCACGCTTCGCGAGAAATTGGGACGCGCCCCTTCCAACGAAGAAATTGCCGAGGCTTCGGGCATTAAGCCGGAAGCTGTGGAGCAATTCATGCAACTAGTCATGGCCAGCAGGAACGAGGAACAATCCGAGAAAACCCGCTAGTTGACCTCTGGTCATCGATCGAGGTGAGCCGCCGCCTCCTGCGTGAGAACCCAAGATCTCCGTCTGTAGAAAAGATTGAAGAACGAATCTGAAACCAACCGACAACCTGATGGAGCCTGCCAATGTTTGAGAAACTGAAGAAAGCCCTGGCGAAGAACAAGGAAACGGCCCGCTGGGTCACCACTCATGGAGCCGTGTTCGCCCTCTCCTTCCATTTCTTTCCGGCCTGGTGCGAGAAGAAGGCGATCCCGAGTTACAAGCCCGAGGGATATCTCCGCTTCGGGGAAGAATTCGGGTGGCTCCCACTGGCGGGACTACTGCTCGATAAGATCGATCCGGAGGGGTCCAATCCCTGCTGGTTGCGCTTCGGCAAGGAAGTGCGGGCCGCGTTGCGGGAGATCATCGCGCAGGCGCCTTTCGCTGCGCATCCCCTGGTCCGGTCGTTGATCGCCGAACTGAAAACCGGCCGCAAGTCGCCGACGCCAAGCAGTGAGCCCGGCCCGGAGACCGACAACGGAGTCGCGGCGCTGCGTCCGCAGATCGAGGCCTGGTTCGTGAAGGAACTCGGACTCGATCCAAACTCGGTCGGAGCGGAAGGGCGCAAGCTGCAGGAGTCGCTCAACAACGTCCCCACGATCGGCATCCCGATCTTCGCGATCGATACGATCACCAAGATCTACGAAGCCCGCGTCCTCCTGCTGCAGAAGCTGGGACGCGCCCCATCCAACGAAGAGCTTGTCGAGGCTTCCGGCGCCACGCTGAAAGCCGTCGAGCAATGGGTGCCGTGGATCACGACCAGCGGGAACAAGGAGATGATCAAGAGGAACATCCAGAACCGAAATGCCGGCAACTGAGCCCTAACCATGCAATTGAAGCGAAGTGACGAGGAGGCTGGCGTACACCGTAGGTTAAGCCGCGAGCTTGCCGGACAAGTGGGTCCGGTCTCCGACCGGACGCCTTTGGCTCCTGCCACCACTGCCAGCTCATGCTCCTTGAAGTCCAGTCGGAGACTGGACCTACGTGCCAATTGAATAGTCACAGCTGAGTTCCCGTCATCGATCCGCCCGTGAACACCGCCAGATCTTCGGCATCGAGGCCACAAGAGCGACAAAACCAAATCCGAAACCTGCCGCCGCCCCCCGCGGCGCCAACACGAAGCAGTTGGGCACAGCGATACGGCAAGAGAGCCCAGAGCGTTCGGAGGCAAGCCCTCCAGCGCAAAGCCGACTCGGAGATCTGCCGACGAATCGTCGCGGAAATGGGAGCAAGCTGACGACCGCCCGGAGCGAAACTCGCAAAGAAACTCTGTACCCGAAAACCACCACAACACAGATGCCACCCCGAGCACTTGCTGAAGAGATCGAAACCGCCGAACGGAGCATGTGCGCGAACTCGGGCCTTTCGGTATGCGAAGCCCAATGGGCCAGAAGATCCCACCCTCCCGATGGCTAAAAGTCCGCGCCCCGGAGGGCATTTCCGATGAAATTGCCGTGAAGCGCCACCCGTCTCGACGGCTCCAGCC
>JAEXPG010000159.1 GCA_023447015.1 Verrucomicrobiota bacterium | reverse complement strand
AGCTGGAGCGGCTCAAGGCGGTCCGGCGCGACGAGGCCGTGGCAGCCGAGGAGTCGCACGGACCGCCGCCGCCGGCCGCGCCCGGCGCCGCGGAGTCCGGCGGTCCCGGCAGCGGGCTGGGGTCGTGATGGTTTGCGTGGCAACGCCTCCGTCCACCCGATGCGTTGCCCGGAGCGTGCGGATTGTCCGGGGCGCCAGCGGCGCCGGCGTCTGTCGCGGGCGGTGTTCCCTCAGCTGCGCGTGAGGTACAGCACGTCGACCACGTTGCGAACGAACTGCTCGTCGGAAATGCCGTCGCGCAGCTCCTCGGGGACCGTGGTGCGCGCCCGGAACCGGGCGGCGAGTTCGGCGAAGAGCGCCACGCGGGCGTCGGCGTCGAGCGCGTCGCGGCGGGCGAGCGCCTGCCAGGCGACGCGGGCCTCGGTGGGCGGGATCGCCTGGCGGAGGCGGGCGCCGACACCGGGGTGCGCGCGCAGGGAGTTGTACTTCTCGCCGCGGAGCGCCGCGAAGTCCGGCGCCGGCTCCGGCGGTTCCCAGATCACGAGCGTGCCGGCTGTGAGGTCGCCGAGGCGCTGGGCGCGGGCGTTGAGCAGCGTGGTCGCACCGCCGACGGCATAGGCCACCGGCAGGGCGTCGATGAAGCGGAGGAGGTTGCGCAGCGTCACCTGGGCGAAGGTCAGCGGCAGCCCGCGCTCGTCGACGACGCGCAGGCGCAGGAGGCGCTTGCCGATGGTCTGGCCCCGCCAACGCCACTCCATGGCGATGCGGCAGCCCTGGGAAAAGATGAAATAGCCGACGATGCTCACGGCCTGCGCGAGGTCGCCGCTGACGACCTCGAGGACGTTGAGGAGGATCGAGATCGTGCTCCAGGCACCGATGATGCAGGCGTTGTCGACGAGCAGCGCCACGAGCCGGAGCACCGGGCTGGCGAGCCGGAACGAGAACGTCACGCCCTCGGGCGTGCGCAGCCGGATCTCGTGGAGCCGGCTCATGGCGTCCGGTCCTCCGGCTGGTCCGCACCGCGGGGGGCGCGTCCGGACCGGGCGAGCCACCAGCACAGCGCCGCCGCCTCGACGCAGCCGAAGGCGATCTTGGCCGAGTAGGGCAGCACCGGCGCGTGGTATTGCGAGAGGAAGGCCTCCACCGCGCCGGCCCAGACCAGCAGCAGCGCGGCGCCGAGGCAGAGGGTGACGACGTCGGGGGGGGCGGCGCGCAGGCGTTCGCGGAGCCGGCGGCGCTCGCCCCGGCCGAGCAGCGCCTCGGCGAGCACGAAGCCTCCCTGGCTGCCGATGAGGACGGCGGGGATCTCGATCACGCCGTGCGGCAGCAGCCAGCCGAGGAGGAAGACGCTCTGCCCGGCGACGATGTAGTCGATCGCGACCGCGCCGAGCATCACGCCGTTGGAGAAGACGATCACCAGCGTGCCCACGCCCCACGACAGCCCGAGCGCCATCGAGAGCAGGGTGACCTGCGTGTTGTGGACCATCAGGTAGCCGGCGAACGAGCCTTTCCGCTCGCCGAGCTTCGCGAGGTTGTCGCCGCGTTCCTCGGCCGCGACGCGCTCACGCGGGTCCTCCTGCAGGTGGGAGAACGGCATGAGCACCGACTTCGCCTCGGGGTCGAGGGCGACGGCGAGCATGCCGAACACGCAGCCGACCAGCAGCAGCGCGGCCGCGAAGCGGAAGGCCCCGAGGCGCCGGCGGAAGGTTTGTGGCAGCGTATGGAGGAACCAATGCCAGGGACGCACCCGGCGCACCTGGGCCTCGGCGCCGTGGACCTCGGCGTAGGCGCGGGCGACGAGGTGCTCCAGATAGCGTCGCGCCTCCGGCTCGGCGGCGAAGGTGTTCAGGCGGGCCAGGTCGGCCGAGGCGCGCTGGTAGAGCCGCTCCAGCTCGCGCGCCTCCTCCAGCGGCAGCGGCCGCCACGGGTCCCGCGCGCGGGCGCGCAGCAGCAGATCGAGCCGCTCCCACTTGGGCCGCTCCTCGTTCACGAAACGCTCGAGATTGACGATCATGGCGGGTTAGAGCGCCTGCCTCCGTTTGACCTGCAGGTACTGGGTGACGAGCTCCGCGGCGAGCGTCTCGTCCTCGAGCAGGTTGGCGGCCACGCCGAGCGGCCGCAGCGTCTGCGCGAGGGCGCGGGCCTCGGACCAGCGCGCGTGGCCGGCGAGGCGGCCGGCGATCGCGGCGGGGCTTTCGACCGGCGTGGCGAAGAGCGGGGCGATGTCGGGGGCGCGGACCTGGTTGACCATGACGAGGTGCTGGCGGGCGAGGAGCCGGACGTGGCGGGTGAAGTCCTCCGCCAGCACGGGGTCCGAGAGGTCGGTGAGGATGAAGAGCAGGGCCCGGCGGTGCAGGCGGGTGCGGAGATGGCGCACGATCTCCGCCATGTCGGGCGTGGCCTCGCTCGGCTGGAGCGTGTGGAGCGCCTCGCGGCACGCGCCGTAGTGGACGGTGCCGTTGCCGGCGCGCAGGAACGTCCGCACGCGGTCGTCGTACGCGAGCAGGCCGAAGCGGTCGCCCTGTTTCTGCGCGGCGAGGAGCAGCACCAGCGCGGCGGCGAGGTAGCGGTCGAGGACGGTCTGCTCGGTCCCGTCGCGCCGGATGCGGCGGCCGGCCAGGCGCGAGGCGTCGAGCACGACATAGATCTCCTGGGTGCGCTCGGTCTGGAAGACCTTCGTGATCGGCTTGCCGCGCTTGGCGGTGGCCTTCCAGTGCACCTCGTCGAACCCGTCGCCGGGCTGGTACTCGCGGAGCTTCTCGAACTCGCGCCCGCGGCCGACGGTGCGCTGGAGCTTCGCGCCGACCTGCCCTCGGTCGCGGAAGACGGCCGCGAGGGCGCGGCGCTCGCTGAAGAGGTTCGGATAGACGCGCAGCTCGCAGGCGAGCGCGGCGCGCCGCCGGAGTCGCCAGAGATCGAGGACGGAACCGGACTCCGCGCAGGCGACGAGGCCGGTGAAACGGCCGCGCTGGCGCGGCAGGCAGGGCCAGTCGAGGCGGGCGCGCGGTGCGTCCGCGGGCAGATCGACGAGGGCGTCGGTCTGGAGCTCGCCGAAGCCGGCGGGCAGGCCGAGGCCGAAGCGCAGGCGGCGGCTTTCCGGCAACCCGTGCGCGAAGGTGACCGGGATGTGCGCCGGGCGGTCCTTCGCCATGCGGACGATCGCCGGCACCGAGAGCTGCGGCGGCGCGGCGCGGCGCAGGCTCAGCCCGAGATCCGCGAGCGCGGCGAGGACGAGGGCGAGCAGTGCGAAGATCCAGACCGGTGCCAGCGCCGGCCACGGCCCTGCCGCGATCGCCAGGACGATGACGACCGAGAGCAGCTGGAGGAGGCGTGGGGCCGGAAGGATGGACACGGGGGAGTTGCGGAGTGGGGAGTGCGGATGGTGAAAGGGGCGCAGGAGCGGATGATCACGAAACCGCGGCGCCTCAGCGCGGGACGGCGACCTGCTCGAGAATGCGGGAGAGGACCTCGTCGATGGTGAGGCCTTCGATCTCGAACTCGGGGCGGAGCACGAGGCGGTGGCCGAGCACGGCCGAGGCGAGGCCGCGGACGTCGTCGGGCGTCACGTAGTCGCGTCCGGCGAGGGCGGCGGAAGCGCGGGCGCCGAGCAGCAGGCATTGCGTGGCGCGGGGGCCGGCGCCGACGAGCACGCTCTCGTGTGTGCGGGTGGCACGGACGAGGTCGACGACGTAGGCGGTGATCTCCTCGCGCAGCGTGAGGTGGTCGAGCGCGGAGCGCAGCTCGGCGAGCTGCCCGGAGGTGAGCACGGGCTGCACGGCGCCGGCCGTGAGCGTGGCCTCGGGGGTGTCGGCACCGAGCATGCGTTTGGCGAGCAGCAGCTCCTCGTCGCGGTTCGGCGGAGCCATCTGGATCTTCACCATGAAACGGTCCTTCTGCGCCTCGGGCAGCGGGTAGGTGCCCTCGGAGTCGGCGGGATTCTGCGTGGCGAAGACGGTGAAGTCCGGATCGAGCGCATGGGTCTCGCGGTCGATGGAGACCTGTCGCTCCTGCATCGCCTGGAGAAGCGCAGCCTGGGTCTTGGCCGGCGCGCGGTTGATCTCGTCGGCCAGCAGGAACGCGGTGAACACCGGGCCGCGGATGAGGGTGAATTCGTTGCGCTGGAGATTGAAGACGTTGGTGCCGGTGATGTCGGAGGGCATCAGGTCGGGCGTGAACTGCTCGCGGCCGCTGCTCGCGCCGAGGACGCGGCCGAGGGTGCGCACCAGCAGGGTCTTCGCGACGCCCGGCACGCCCTCGATCAGCGCGTGGTTGCGGGTGAGGAGGGTGACCAGCGCCAGCTCCACGGCGCGATCCTGACCGATGATGACCTTGGCCACCTCGGCGCGGGCGGCGGCGAGGGTGGCGGTGAGTTGTTCGAGGGCGGGGTGCATGGCGGCGGAAGGAAGAAGGTGGAAAGTGGGAAGGTGAACGGAGGACAGAGGACGGAGGACGGAGGGCGGCGGTCAGCGCTTGGG
>JAEXPG010000124.1 GCA_023447015.1 Verrucomicrobiota bacterium | reverse complement strand
AACATCCCTGTTGCGGCCCGGTATCACCTCCGGTTGCGCGTGGCCAACGGCACGGGCACGACTTCGACCGATGCAATCTCGGTGCGCTGGAAAGGCGCCGTCGTGGCCGGGCCGCTGACGGTGCCGTTCACCGGCGGTTGGGATTCGTTCGTCGATCTCGATGTGCCCGAAGCCGTGCTCGAGGCGGGCACCGATCTGCTGCAGCTCGACTGCAACACCGCCGGCTTCGATGTGAACTGGATCGAGCTAACCCCGATTGGTGTCGTGCCATACTCGACGTGGATCGCCGCTGCGTTCCCCGGTGGCACCGCAGCGCAGACCGCTGCGACCGCCGACCCGGACGGCGACGGCCTGAACAACCTGCTCGAGTACGGCCTCGGTCGGTCGCCCGCCGCCGCCGAGCCACCGCTCGCGGCGACGGTCTGGATCGACCCCGGAACCGGCGGCAAACATCTCGCGCTCACCTTCCGGCGTGCACTCGGTGTTTCGATCGTGGCGGAAATATCGGACGACTTGGTTGCCTGGAGCGATGCTTCCACCCAAATCGTGCCAGTGGGCGTTGCTGAGCGCGATCCCAGCGGCCAGTTCGAGACCGTCACCTATCGCAGCGTTGCGACCATTGCTGGCAAACCACGCCAGTTCCTTCGTGTACGAGTTTCAGCCCCGTGATCGCCCATCACCCAGCCTCGGTAGCGAGCGCTTTTTCGCATTTGCCACTGAACTTGGCGGCCCGTTCCCGGGCCCGCATGCGCGCGTGGCGTCGAGGTTGGCTTCTGCTGCTCGCGAGCTGCGTTGTGGCATTGCAGGCCGCGCCATCTGCAGGTTGGCCGACCACTGTCGATGTCGATCCGGGTGAAACCGTCACGGCGGTGCGCAACGGCATGGCGCACACGTTCCGCATCCTCGACGATGCGCCCGGCCAGCCGGCGATCGCGTACGACACGATGCCCTTCCCGACGACCTCGGCGGCCAAACGTGTGAATTATGCGGCGCGCGTGCGTCTGGCCGTCGACGGCCAGCAAGTCGAGTTGGTCGCGCGTCCGTTCCAGTACCCGATCGAAGCTGCCGGTCTGCGGCTTTTTCTGGATGGCACGCGGGAGTGGCTCGGCACCGACGACGTGTACCGGGTGAACATCCCGAAACGGATCCGTCTGCGTTTCACTGCCGCGGGGGAGTCGTGGGGGCCGCCGACGGTACGTTTCCCGATCGGTGAGTACCGTTGGTGCGCGACCACCTACTACAACACGTGGTTGGGCGTCGTGCCGCAGGGAGTTGAGACGACCTATTTCCACAAGGGCGAGGACTTCGGCGCCGTGCCGGATCGGCTGCCCGTGCTCGCGCCCGAGGCGGGCTTGATCACCACCGACGGCACCGGGGTTCAGACCCGCAGCGCCGACGGTACGCTCTTCTGGATGGCCCACATGAACGCGGCCAACATCGTTGTGTCGGCAGGCGAGCAGGCCGTGGCCGGGCAGCTGCTCGGGCTCACTGGCAACCGCGGCAACGGCAACGCCGACCCGCACTGCCACTACGATCTGAGCTGGGACGGCGACGAGCCCGGCACGTTTCCTTTCGCGGCCGACGCCTACCTCCGCGACTATCCCGACGCCGGCATCGCCGTGGGGGGCGGCTACCAGTTCATGTGGGCGGGCGATTCGCTCACCCTCGACGGCCGGCGCTCGCTCGCGCGGCCGGGGCGCACCATCACCGGATACCAATGGACCCTGCATGACGGCACGGTGGTCGACGGCCCCACCGCCGCGCTCGTGGCGACCGAGCCCGGGTTCTACGCGGAAGAACTGCGGATCGTCCTAGACGACGGCAGCGAGGAACGCGGCTTCACCCAGGTACGGGCCTTCGAACGTGGACCGGCGGGGCAGCTGCCCATCACGGGCTTCGTCTATCAGTATCCGGTGCGTGGAATCAAAGCGGGCGAGGCGGTGACGATCCGGCACCATGCTTTCGTCCTCGAGTGCGCGGAGCGCACGATCGACTTCGGTGACGGCTCGCCGGTCGAGACGGTCTACGGGCCGCAACCCTCCGTTGCCCACACCTACACGACGCCGGGGCTGTACACGGTCACCATCCGGACCGTCGGCGGGTTGCGACAGATCCTGAAGACGTCGGTGCTCGTGGAGGGATCCGGCCCTGGTCCGAACCGCGCGCCGGTGGTCTCCGGTCCGGCGGTGCGACCGCTGCGTTGTTTCGCCGATCGCGATCTGACGATCGCCTTCGTCGGCTCCGATCCCGACGGTGATCCGCTCGATTGGAGGATCGGCCAGCCCGCATCCCATGGTGGGGCGAGCATCGGACCGGACGGAGTTCTGCGGTACCGGCCGGCCGCGGGATTCGTCGGCGACGACTCGTTCGAAGTCGCGCTCGCCGACAACCGGGGTGGCGTCGCCACCGTGCGGGTGGAGGTCATGGTGCGAACAGTGCCGGACGCCGGGGTCGGCACGTTGCGGCTTGAGGCGGAGGATTTCGACGAGGGCGGCGAGGGCGTGGCGTACCACGACACCGATTCGCGGCAAGGAACCTCGAGCCTGCGCTCCGCCGGGACAGCCAACGAGGTCGACCTGGTCGACATCGCTGACGGAGCCGATGCCCCGGGCTCGAAGTTGGGTTACACCGTCGCCGGCGAATGGGTGCGCTACACGGTCAACATCCCTGTTGCGGCCCGGTATCACCTCCGGTTGCGCGTGGCCAACGGCACGGGCA
>JAEXPG010000040.1 GCA_023447015.1 Verrucomicrobiota bacterium | reverse complement strand
CCCGCGCTTCCGCGCCAAGCAGGTGCTCGAGTTTCTCTCCGAGCCGCTCAACGACCTCTGCATCTCGCGCCCGAAGGAGCGCCTCGAGTGGGGCATCCCGCTGCCGTTCGACGAGAACTACGTCACTTACGTCTGGTTCGACGCGCTGGTGAATTACTACTCCGCCGTGGCCGACAAGGGCCGCTGGCCCGCCGATATCCACGTGATCGGTAAGGACATTCTGGTTCCGCCACACTCGGTCTACTGGCCGATCATGCTCAAGGCCTGCGGGCTCGAGATCCCGAAGTCGCTGCTTGTGCACGGCTGGTGGTCGATCAATGGCTCGAAGATGTCGAAGAGCACGGGCAACTTCATCGACGCCGCGGCCTTCGCCGACCAGCACGGCGCCGACGCGCTGCGCTACTTCCTCATCCGCGAGATGAGCGTGGGCCAGGACAGCGATTTCTCGCAGGCCCAGTTCCTCGCGCGCTACAACGCCGAACTCGCCAACAACCTGGGCAACCTGGTCAACCGCACGCTCAACATGACCAACCGCTTCGCCGGCGGCGTCGTGCCCGCGGCGGCCGGCGAGGACGATACCGAGCGGGAGCTGAAGGCGCTGTGGGAGAAGACCCGCGAGGAAGTGCTGCGCCTCAACTCCGAGTTCGCCTTCCACATGGCGCTCGAGCGCACCTTCACGTTCATCACCGCGACCAACGCCTACATCGAGAAGCGCGCGCCCTGGAAGCTCGGCAAGTCCACCGCCGAAGCCGACAAGGCGCTGCTGGTCACCTCGCTGGCGACGATGGCCGAGGCGCTGCGCCTCTCGGCTGCGTTGCTGCAGCCGGTGATGCCCGGCACCGCCGCGAAGATCGACGCGCTCCTCGGCCACAAGGCCGAAGGCACATGGCAGACCCAGCTCGTCTGGGGCACGGGGCTTACCGGCAAGAAGCTCGGCGAAGCCGCGATCCTCTTCCCGAAGCCGCAGGCGGCTTGAGCGACGGCCAGGGGAGCGCCGGATGCACCGGCGCTCGGTGCGGACCGTTCGCAGTCCGGAGGCCGGGCTGCGGATGGGGCGGAATCCGGACTCGCCGCCGGCGCGTGTGCTGCCACTGTCGGCGTCGTCGGCTCGGCGCCGTTTGTCCGGACTCTCCTCGGTGGAGGGCGGTCGCGATGCGCTCCTCAACCCCGTTCCCGGTTCCCCCTCACCCCCGGTCCCAATGGACGCAGACACAATCACCATCGGCAACAAGACGCTCGCACCCGAGAAGGTGCTCGAAGTGGCCACCTCCGCGGCGAACTGGTTTCGCACGATCGGCATCTTCTCCGTGATCAATGCCGCACTCACGCTCTTCAACGCGCAGATCGTGTTCGTGATCGGGCTGGGCGCGACGATGGTCGTCGATGGGCTCCTGGCGGCGGCGCGGATGGAGGCGACGGGTGGGGCGTTGGCGGTGATCAGCGTCGTCGGGTATGTGTTCGAGTTCATGCTGCTCGGCAGCGTGTTCCTGGTGTGGCATCTGGCGCGCAAGGGCCTCGTCTGGGCGTATCTGACCGGTGCGGTGCTGTACTCGCTGGATACGCTGATCATGGCCGCGTTGCAGGACTGGATGGGCTTGGCGTTCCACGTGTTCTTCATGATCTGCATCTGGGGCGGCTTGCCCGCCGTCCGGGCCCGGAAGCGGGCCGAGGCGATGATCGCGGCCCGACGTGTTCCGGAGTTGCCGCCGGAGATCCCGCTGGCGACCTAAGTGGTGCGGCTGTGCGGACGGGGCTCCGCCTTCCGGCGGCCTTGTCGAGTGAACCGCGTGGACGGAAGTTTCGTCCCTTCTTCACCGACGGTTCATCGTCGCTTCACGGGAGCGTGCGATGGTGGGGCTCAACCTATGAGCCACCTTCTTCGCGCCTCGCTGTTGCTCTCGCTGCTCGTTCTCACCGCCGCTGTGACGCTCGGTGAACCGGCCGCCGACCGCTGCCTTTCCCCGTATTTCGCCGTGAAGTCGGGCAGCGAGGCCGGCGCCGATTTTCCCCTGAAGTCGACCAAGGTCTCGGCGGAGATCGCCGGCCCGATCGCCGAGGTCCACGTCGTGCAGACCTATGAGAATCGCGGCAGGACGGCCATCGAGGCGACGTACATTTTCCCGGCGTCGACTCGCGCCGCCGTGCACGGACTCACGATGACTCTGGCCGGGCGGCGCGTGGTGGCGCAGATCAAGGAACGGGGCGAGGCCCGCCGCACCTACGAGCAGGCGAAAGCCGACGGCAAGACCGCGTCGCTCCTCGAGGAGCAGCGCCCGAATGTCTTCCAGATGAATCTCGCCAACATCCTGCCGGGCGACGTTGTCGAGGTGGAGCTGGCGTACTCCGAGCTGCTGGTCCCGACGGACGGTACCTATGAGTTCGTGTATCCCACCACCGTGGGCCCTCGCTACTCGAACCGTCCGGCGGCGTCGGCGTCCGCCGAGGAGCGATGGGTCGCCAATCCCTACCTGCCGGAGGGCTCGCCAGCGGTGGCGGCGTTTTCGCTCGCGGCACGTGTGGTGAGCGGGATGCCCTTGCACGAGGTGGTGTCGCCGAGCCACCGGGTGGGAATCGACTTCCGCAACGCCGGTGAAGCGCAGGTCACGATCGCGCCGGATGAACCGATGCCGGCAAACCGCGATTTTCTCCTGCGGTACCGGCTGGCCGGCGGCGCGATCGAGACCGGCCTGCTCCTCGATTCGCCCGCGGACGGGAAGGGCGGAGACGGCCATTTTCTGCTGCTGCTCGAGTCGCCGGCCCGCCCGGCCGCGGCGTTGGTGCCGCCGCGGGATTTCCTCTTCGTCGTCGATGTGTCGGGCTCGATGCACGGCTTCCCCCTCGACACGACGAAGGTGCTGCTGCGGGAGCTCGCCGCGCGGCTGCGTCCGGTGGACAGCTTCAATCTCCTGTTTTTCGCCGGCGCCAGCCAGCTGCTCGCCCCCCGCTCCCTGCCTGCGACGACGGAGAACGTCACGGCCGCGCTGGCCCTCCTGGACCAGCAGCAGGGCGGTGGCGGCACGGAGTTGCGCGAGGCGATGGTCCGCGCGCTCGCGGTGCCGAGCGAGGACGGCAAGGCGCGCATCATTGCTGTGGTGACCGACGGATATGTGGACATGGAACCGGAGCTCTTCGAACTCGTCCGGGCGAATCTGGGGCGCTCGAGCCTGTTCGCCTTCGGCATCGGGTCCTCGGTGAACCGGCATCTGCTGGAGGGACTGGCCAGAGCGGGGCGCGGCGAACCGATCATCGTGACGGACTGCGGCAAGGCTGCGGCCGGCGCGGCGAGCTTCCGCGAGATGATCGAGTCCCCGGTGCTCACCGGCGTGCAGGTGGCGTTTGACGGCCTCGCGGTCGACCAACTCGCGCCGTGGCCTGTGCCCGATGTCTTTGCCCGCCGTCCGGTGGTGCTCAGCGGACGTTTCCGCGGCGAGGCAACCGGCCGGATCAAGGTCTCGGGCCGCAGCGGGGAGAACGACTGGCAGACGGAGATTGATGTCGCCGCGGCCGCGAAGTTGAACTCGACGGGTTTGCTCGGCCGGTTGTGGGCGCGGCAGCGGATCGCGGAGCTCTCGGACATGCAGGACCTGCGGCTCGACGAGGTGCGCAAGGCGGAGGTCACGCAGCTCGGGCTGCGCTACAACCTGCTCACGAAGTACACGTCGTTTGTCGCGGTCGACGAGGTGGTCCGGCGGGTCCCGACCGAGCCGTTGCGGACGGTCGCGCAG
>JAEXPG010000002.1 GCA_023447015.1 Verrucomicrobiota bacterium | reverse complement strand
CCGGCGCCAACACCGGCCGTCGCCCCGAAGCCGCCGCAGGCCTCGACCGAGGAGGTTTGGACCGCGGAGCAGATCGCGTTTCTCCGGGAGAAGTTCGGCGAACTGGAGCGGACTTCCTCGGGGCTCTACTTCAAGATCCTCCGTGCGGGCGAGGGCGAGGCGAAGCCGGCCCGGGCCAACCTCTGCACCGTGCACTACCGCGGCACCTTTCTCGACGACCGGGTCTTCGACGAGTCGTATCGGAGAGGCCAGCCGTTCAAGTTCCGTGTCGGCGTTCCCGGCGTGATCAAGGGCTGGAACGAGGCCGTGGCCGACATGCGCAAGGGGGAGAAGCGGTTGATCGTGGTGCCCTACTGGCTCGGTTACGGCACACAGGGCCGCATCCCGCTGATCATGCCTCGCACGACGTTGGTCTTCGAGATCGAGCTGCTCGGCTGGGAGACCACCACCAAAGTGCCGACCACGCAGTGAGCGCGCCGAGCGCGTTTCCTCCCCAAAACCGAAGCCACCCCGAGAGCACCCCGCCATGTTTGATGTGCAATACAACTTCTTCCGCGACCTCGACCGGCGGTGCGTGGCCGAGGGCCTGACCGAGCCGCAGTGCGCCGCCGTCGTGGAGCTGAAGCGCAAGACGATCGATTCCGCGCTTAACCGCAGCAATCCGCTCGCGGCGGCGGTCCTCGCCGAGCAGACGACCTTCGTCGCCGCCTACGACGGATTCTCTCATTCGTTCCGCGGCCTCCGGCGCTTCGTGCCGAAGACACACGACGCCGATTGGAACGAGCGGCTCGAGCAGTTGGCGCAGATCGTGCCCAACGTGCGGCATTTCCGGAGGCGGAGCCTTTTCGCCGCCGACAATCCGACGAACCTCACGATCTACGGTGCGGTGGCCGGTGGCGCCGTGTACCTGCTGCTTGCCGGCGACGTCGAACCGGGCGAGCCGCCGGCATTCGCGTGGTCCGGTGCGCCGACGGCGCTCGTGGCCGGCCTGGCGGCACTCGGGTTCGCCTTCGGCACGGCCGCGATGTTCCGGTATCGGATCCGTGACTATAAGCAGATCCACGCGCGGGAGGCCGCCAGCTACATGGATCTGAACTACGGATTCTTCCGGACCGGCGATACCCGTGGCTGGATCGAGTGCCTGCGCGCGGAGGCGGAGGCCTCGCGCGCGAAACTCGCCCGTCCGGACTGACGGGAAGCCTCGGGCGCGCTCGCTGGACGGCGGAACCGGTCTTGCGGGTTCGGCGCTGTGGCGGCCTCGCCGGCGGAACGCGGCTTGTTGCTGTCCGGCGCGGAACTTGCCGTCGGTTCCCTCGCCGGTTCTAGTGCCATCCCTCCGATGCCCAGCGCCACCGCCAACTCCTCCCGGCCGATCTCGGCCTTCGTGCTGCTGCTCTTCAACGAGTCGAACCTCGCGCTGCTGCGCCGTGCCGGCGAGACGTCGCCGTGGCAGGCGACCGCGGCGGGACGGGTGGGGGATGGTTCCACTCCCGAGGGGGCCGCGCTCGGAGCGCTGAAGGCGATCGCTGGGGACTGCACTGGAGTGGTCCGTGTGGCCGACGCCGGGGAATGCGCTCTCTTCTTTGCGTTGCGCGAGAATTGCCGCGGCGGCACGCCGCCCGGGGGCGGTCAGGTCCGTTGGTTTTCGCTGCTCGAGCTCAGGGAGCTGGCGACGCAGGGCGCGCTCGCACCGGAGGTGGCGGCGGTGCTGCCGTCGGTTCTTGAGCAGTCGATCCGCATTCCGTACCTCAACCACAGCGAGAACGACTATATCTATCGGTTTCGGACGGAGAAGCAGCGGAACCGCGCCGTCTACCGGTTTGATACGGACGCCAGCCGGCTCTACCAGAGCGCACTCTGCGAGGCGATCAAGCGGCTCAAGCGGACGAAGGAACGCAGCTCGGAGTCGCCGGCCGAACTGGACTTCGGCGCCATCCGCTACGTGTTGCCGAGCCACTTCGGGTTCTGTCTGGGCGTGCAGAACGCCATCGAGCGCGCGTACGAGACGATCGCGGAGAACCCCGGACGGCGCGTGTTCATGCTCAGCGAACTGATCCACAATCCGTTCGTGAACGAGGACCTGCTCGCCCGCGGCCTGCGGTTCATCCAGAGCGACAAGGGGCGGCCGCTCGCCGATCCGACGACCGGCCGCTCGCGCTGGGACGAGCTCGATCGGAACGACATCGTGATCATCCCGGCCTTCGGCGCGACGGACGACGACAAGCGCCGCCTGATCGAGCGGGGCATCGAGCTCAACCGCCACGACGCCACCTGCATGCTCGTCGAGAAGGTCTGGAAGGCGGCGCGCCGGTACGGAAAGCTCGGTTACACCGTGATCATCCACGGCAAGCACGAGCATGAGGAGACGAAGGCGACGTTCTCGAACAGCGCGAAGCACGCCCCCTCGTTGATCATCCGCGACGCCCGTGAGGCGGAGCAGCTCGCCTCCGTGATCGGCGCGAAGGGCCCCGAGGAGGCCCGCGGGCTCTTCGCGGCCCATTTTGGCGGCCGTCATTCGCCCGGTTTCGATCCGGTGCGCGACCTCCTCCGCGTCGCCGTGGTCAACCAGACGACCCTGCTGCGCAACGAGACGCTGCGGATCATCGACCTGCTGGAGAAGGCCTACGTGCTCCGCTTCGGCGCCGAGGCTCTGCCGGAGCATCTGTGCTCGGAAAGCCGGGGCGACACGCTCTGCTATGCCACGCAGGTCAACCAGGACGCGCTCGCGCGGGCGCTGGAGCTGCCGCTGGATGCCGCGCTCGTGGTCGGGGGCAAGAACAGCTCGAACACCTTCCAGCTGTTCCGTCTCTGCGAGTCGAAGCTCGGGGCCGCGGCGCACTACATCCAGTCGGAGCGGGACATCGTCTCGCGCAC
>JAEXPG010000638.1 GCA_023447015.1 Verrucomicrobiota bacterium | reverse complement strand
ACCTGGACCACCGCCGCCACCTACACGACCAACGGCACCGCGCGCACCGTCAGCACCCCGGTCTCCGCCCCGGTAGGCGCGGCGCGGTTCTTCATTCGCCTCAAGATCGAGACGAACTGACCGCTTGGCCGAACACGCCCCCAAGCCCGCCCGCCCCGCTGCGGCGCGGGCTTGGCCCCCGTCGGGAACGGGTTCAGAGTCCTCCGCCGATGAAATCGCACCGCAAGGAGCTCTGGTTCGAGGTGCCCGCCCGCCGCGCCTTCCTCAACATCCCCCCGCAGGTCGAGGCCGAGCTGCGGGCCAGCGGCATCCGCGAGGGCCTCTGCCTCGTCAACGCCATGCACATCTCGGCCTCCGTCTTCATCAACGACAACGAGGCCGGCCTGCACGCCGACTTCGAGAAGTGGCTGGAGCAGCTCGCGCCGGAGAAGCCGCATAGCCAGTACGCCCACAACCGCGGCGAGGACAACGCCGACGCCCATCTCAAGCGCACGATCATGGGTCGCGAGGTCGTCGTTTCCGTGACCAAGGGCGAGCTCGATTTCGGCCCGTGGGAGCAGATCTTCTACGGCGAGTTCGACGGCCTGCGCCGCAAGCGTGTCCTCGTGAAGATCATCGGCGAGTGAGCTGTAGGCCAGGGCGCCGACCTGGCCCGTCCGGCGATCCGGCCACCTCGGCGCGGTGGCCTGCAGACGGAGGCCAGATCTTCTTCTGTAGGCCAGGGCGCCGACCTGGCCTGTTCACTTGACCCGACCCGCCCGCATCGCATCCATGGAGCCGGATGGCCGAGCATACGCACCTGCAGCGGCTGAGCGTGATCTTCACCCGGCAACCGGTGTTCTTCATCACAGCCTGCGTAGACGGCCGCCGACCGTTGCTCGCGACACCGGTAAACGCCGAGATCCTGGTCGACGAATGGCGCAACGCGCACCTCCGACACGGTTGGCGCATCGGCCGCTACGTCATCATGCCAGACCATGTCCACTTCTTCGCCACACCCGTCGGCGACGGTGCCCGCCTCGCGCGCTTCGTCGGCGCATGGAAGGAGTGGACGGCCAAGCGCGTCGCCCGCGACCACGGCGCGGTCCTGCCACTCTGGCAGCCGCGTTTCTTCGACCATGTTCTCCGCTCCGAGGAAAGTTATGCCGAAAAGAGAGCCTATGTGCTCAACAATCCAGTCCGGGCTGGCTTGGTGGGTACAGCGGAGGCATGGCCGTTTTCCGGCTGGATCGATTTCGAATAGGCCACGTCCAGAAGGCCACCTCGGCGCGGTGGCCTACAGACGGAGGCATGATTGCCTTCTGTAGGCCAGGGCGTTGACCTGGCCCGTCCGGCGATCCGGCCACCTCGGCGCGGGGGGCCTACAGGCTCACCGCGACGCGATCCACTGGCCGAAGGGGCCCTGGTAGAGACCGAGCAGCACCGCCGCCAGCGCGAGCGCGACGAGCGTGAGACCGGCGACGAAGCCGACGTGCAGCGGGGCGACGTTGCGCTCCGAAGCCGGCATGTCCTCGTAGAACCCGGCGCGGATCCAGCCGAAGTAGTAGAAGATCGAGATGATCACCGCGACGATCGCCACGCCGAGCAGCGTCCACTGGTGCGCCTGGAACGCGGCGACGAAGATCAGGAGCTTGCCGATGAAACCCGCCAGCGGCGGGATGCCCGCCAGCGAACCGACGCCGCACGCGAGCACCGCGCCGAGCAGCGGGCTGCGGCGCGCGAGGCCGGCATAGTGGCGGAAATCCTGGTCGGCATCGTCGCCCACGGCCACATGCGCCATCACCCCGAAAGTCGCCATCGCGCCGATGAGGTAGGTGAAGAGGTAGAAGTAGACGGCGGCCGGCGCCCAGCTCACCGCATCCTCGCGCGCGATCGCCGCGACCACGCCGACGAGCAGGAAGCCGGCGTGCGAGACACCGGAAAGACCCATCAGGCGCTTCACGTTGCGCTGCCCGAGCGCGGCCAGGTTGCCGAAGAGCAGGCTCAGCACGGCGAACGTGGAGAGCAGCGGGATCGTCAGCTGGGCGAGCGGCTGGAACGGCCCGCGCACCAGGATCAGCAGCAGCGCGAAACCGGCGGCCTTCGACGACACGGCGAGAAACGCGGTCACCGGCGTGGGCGCCCCCTGGTAGACATCGGGCACCCAGATCTGGAACGGCACCGCGCCTATCTTGAAGGCGACGCCGGAGAGCACCAGCGCCGCGCCGACCAGGGCCAGCGGGTGGTCGGGGTTGAGGCGCAGGAAGGCGCCGAGCTCGCCGAAGTTCATCGCCTGGGCGGAGTGGCCGGCCAGCAGCGGGTTGCCCGCCACGCCGTAGAGCAGGACGATGCCGAAGAGCAGCAGCGCGGAGCTGAGCGAGCCGGTGACGAGGTACTTCAGGCCGGCCTCGAGGGAGAACGGGCGCTCGCGGAAGAAGGCGACAAGCACGAAGAACGACACCGTGACCGTCTCCAGCGCGACGAAGAGCAGGACGAAGTGGTGGCTCTGCGCGAGCAGCATGAGCGCGCCGGTGGCCACGAGGAGGATGTGGAAGAACTCGACACGCGGGGCCTTGTGCCGCGGCAGGACGACGGCGGCGAGGAACGCGACCAGCAGCGACGCCACGAGGAAGAAGACGCGCATGATCTGCGAGTCGGTCGTCTGGAGCACGAGCCCGCCGAAGAGCTCCTGCCCGAGCCAGACGGACTTCCAGTCGCCCACGACCCACGCGACCAGCGTCAGCAGGCCGAAGATCGCGACGCGCGGCACGACGACGGCGAGGAGGCGCCGCGGCAGCAGGAGCTCGATCGCGAGCAGCGCCAACGCGAGCACACCGAGGCCGAGCTCGGGAATGAGGGCCGCCCAGTGGTTGGTCGCGGCGATGGCGTGAAGGTTTTGGAGGTCCGGAGTCATGGAACCGAAAGGAAGGAATGAGGAACCGCGGTTGGGCGCGCCTGAACGCCGGGGCGGGAAACCGCGCGGGCGACCCGCGAGAATGGCGAAGTGTTCATGTCGGCGTTCATCGGCGTCGAGCGGCGGGGTCCCCCATCATTGCTGGGCGGCGACCTTCACGGCGGCCTCGACGGCCGGGTAGATCGTGCCGAGGGTTTCGTTGAGCGGGGCGGTGAGCGCCCTGGGCCAGAAGCCGAGGAAGAACAACGCGGCCAGCAGCACCAGCGCCGGGAAACGCGCCGACCACGAAAGGTCGGCGGTCGGGTTGGCGGCGGCGTACTTCGCGTGCAGCTCCGTCTCCTCGCCGAAGAACACCTTCGCGACGGCGCGCAGCCCGTAGACGGCGGAGATCACGACCCCGGTGAGCGCGAGCGCCGTGACCGTCTTCGAGATGCTCCAGAGCGAGAGGAAGATCGTGAGCTCGCCCCAGAAGCCGGCGAAGCCCGGCAGGCCGATGCTCGCCAGCATCGCCGCGGAGAAGAACGCCGCGAGGACCGGCGCGCGTTTCACCAGGCCGCCCATCTGCGTCATGTCGTAGGTGCCGACGCGCTGGAGGATCTCGTGGCCGAGGAGGAAGAGCAGCGCGACGGACAGGCCGTGCGCGACCATGAAGAGCACCGCGCCGCCGGCGCCGAGGGTCGAGAGACAGGCCACGCCGAGGAAGCCGTAGCCGACGTGCATCACCGAGCCGAAGCCGATCATCTGCTTGAGATCGCGCTGGGCCATGGTGACCAGGCCGATCACCACGATGTTGGCGAGGGCGAGCCAGACCAGCCATTGCGACCAGCCCTGCGCGCCGAGCGGCAGCAGCGGCAGCGCGATCTGGACAAGGCCGTAGAGACCGAACTTCTTGAGCACGCCGGCGTGGAGCATCGAGACCGAGGTCGGCGCGGCGCCGTAGCCCAGCGGCGCCCAGGTGTGGAACGGCCAGAGCGAGACGAGGATGCCGAAGCCGAAGAGCAGCAGACCGAAGAAGTTGTGCTGGAGCGAGGAGAGCAGCGCGCCGTCGCCGGCAAGGGCGGCGCGGAGGTTGATCAGGTCGAAGGAGGCGGCGTTGCTCTTCGTGTAGATGGCGAACAGACCGGCCAGCGAGAGCATCGCGCCGACGGTGAGGTAGATCGTCATCTTCATCGCCGCGTACTTGCGGTCGCGACCGCCCCAGAGGCCGACCATGATGAACGTCGGGATGAGGGCGAACTCGTGGAAGAAATAGAAGAAGAAGATGTCGACCGAGGCGAACACGCCCATGAGCCCGCCGTGCATGACAAGCAGGAGCATGAGGTACAGCTTCAGGCGCGCGGCGCCGGAGTTGAGCGCCGCCACGCCCGCGGCGAAGCCGACGATCGCGGCCATCACGAAAAGCGGGAGCGAGATGCCGTTGAGGCCGAGCTTGAGCGCGATGCCCACCGCGCGGGAGAGGCCGAGGTCGGTGACGGAGAGGAAGGCGTAGCCGGCGGTCTTCGGCGCGGCGGCGTAGGCCCACCAGAGCTGGAGCGCGACCAGCAGCGGCACGAGGAAGCCGACGAAGGCGATGGTCTTGCAGACGCGCTTCGGGAGGAAATTGCCGAAGGCGAGGATGAGCCCGCCGGCCAGCGGCGCGGCCACGGCCAGTTGCAGGAGGAGCTGTTGCGAAGCGTCGTTCATCGACAGAAGCAGGAGACGGAAGGCGGACGGTTGACCACGGATTTCACGGATGGGCACGGATGTCCGGATTTCCGAATCCGTGAAGATCCGTGGAATCCGTGGTCAACATATCCGAGGTCGGTTTTCATTCTCAGAGGAGTCCGGTGGCGATGGCCCAGCAGAGGGCGGCGCCGAAAAGGAACCAGTAGACGTAGCCGTGGAGACTGCCGACATGCAGCAACCGTGCACCGGCGCCGAACCACGAGACGACCTCGGCGACGAAGCGCGGGAGTCCGGCGAGGAAGAGGTAGTCGAGGAAGTTCAGCACCATCGCGAAGCGCTGCTGCACCTTGGCGACGTAGTAGCCGTAGAACCGGTCCGGACTTTCCTTCAGGCGCTCGAGCGCGCCGAACGCCGCGGGCGACTTCGCCGCGAGGGTGTCGGTGGCCTCGGCCTTGTAGAAGAGCAGCGCCGCGCCGCCGCCGACGGAAAGGATCCCGATGGACAGCAGAAGCATCGCGGTGTGGGCGGAGCCGTGGGCTTCCGGAATCCTCTCGGCGAATCCACCGGCGATGTGCGGGAAGAACCAGCCGTAGCCGCCGATGATCGAGAGGATGGCGAGGACGACGAGCGGGAGCGTCATCGTGAAGCCGGTCTCATGGGCGTGCTCGGACTCGTGCGAGCGGGCCTCGCCGAAGAAGGTGATCTTCCACATGCGGATCATGTAGAACGCGGTCAGCACGGCGGTGGCGGTGAGGATGCCGAAGACCGCCTTGTTGTTCACGAAGGCGAGGTAGAGGATAGCGTCCTTCGAGAAGAAGCCGGAGAGGAACGGCAGGCCGGAGATGGCGGCGACGCCGATGGTGAACGTCCAGAACGTCACGGGCATCTTCTTCCACAGGCCGCCCATCTTGAAGATGTCCTGCTCGTGGTGGCAGCCGGCGATGACCGAACCGGACCCGAGGAAGAGCAACGCCTTGAAGAAGGCGTGGGTCGTGAGGTGGAACATCGCGATAGCGACGCCCCATTGGAACGGAACTACGCCATCAACGCACACAGAAGGAGGCAGCTTTTCCGCCCCAAGCCCAAAGGCCGCGACCATGTAGCCAAGCTGCGAGAGTGTGGAGTACGCGAGGACCTTCTTGATGTCGCGTTGGACGACGGCACAGAGCGCGGCGTAGGCGGCCGTGACAACGCCGATCCACATCACAGTCTCCCCACCACCAAACTGGAACAGAATCCCAACACGGCAGAGCATGTAGATGCCGGCGGCGACCATCGTGGCGGCGTGGATGAGCGCGGAGACGGGCGTCGGGCCTTCCATGGCGTCGGGCAACCAGACCTGCAGCGGGAACTGTGCGGACTTGCCCACAGCGCCGCAGAAGAGGAGCAGCGGAATCGCAGACAGATACGCCGAGTTCTCGTCACCAATAACATGAGCCGCTTCCAACTCGGTGAGGTTGACCGTGCCGAACTGCCAGTAGCACCAGATGATGCCGAGGAGGAAGCCGAAGTCGCCAACGCGGTTGACGATGAAGGCCTTCTTGGAGGCGTCGGCCGCGGACTGCTTCTGGTGGTAGTGGTTGATCAGCAGGTACGAGCTGAAGCCCACGAGCTCCCAGAAGATGAAAATCATGAAGAGGTTGTCGGCGACCACGATGCCGAGCATCGAGAACATGAAGATCGACAGCCCGCCGAAGAACCGCGCCTTGGCCGCGTCGTCATGCATGTAGCCGAGGCTGAAGACGTGGATGAGGAAGCCCACGAACGCGACGACCGCCATCATGAGCTTGGCGAGGTCGTCGACGAGGAAGCCGAGCTTGAGCGTGAGCGGCCCGAGCGCGAGCCACTCGAGGGAGCCCGTCACCGGCGTGCGGTCGGCGGCGAAGATGAGCCGGGCGGCGAGTGCGGCGATGCCAGCGGCGGCGAGCACGGAGACGCCGGCGGCGAGGGTGTGCCGGCGGCGCAGGAAGAGCGCGATCACCGCGGCCGAGGCCAGCGGGAGCAGCAACAGAGCGAGGGTGGTCGTGACGGGAGTCATCGAGATTGCGGAAGGCGGAGAGCGGGGAGCAGGAAGGCCAGAGGTAGGGACGTTTCTCCGAAACGTCCGCTCTGCGGCTGAGCCAAACACGGACGAACATCGCGGCGGTTTCGGAGAAACCG
>JAEXPG010000543.1 GCA_023447015.1 Verrucomicrobiota bacterium | reverse complement strand
ACCTCACACTCACTCTATAGCACTCCGCTATGTGTTACCCATCAACCCGGACAGTTTGTCACCCATCATCCGATCATACCGATGGCCCATCTCGGCGGATAGAAAGGGTCAAACCCGAATGGCGCTAAGTTAAGCAAGAGTTTGGCCGGCCTTTCACTCGTGGCGCCAAGCCTATGGCCAACGACAGTTGGCCTTAACTTAGCGCCATTCGGGTCAAACCCTTACTCCTTACTTTTCGGTTTTACGGTTGGGGTGAGTGCTGACTAGCTCAGCGGGCATGGCACGGAAGCTACGGATCGAGTACGAGGGGGCGCGTTACCATGTGATCAACCGGGGGAACTATCGCGCGGACATCTTCGCTTCGGACGGGGCGCGCGCGGCGTTCGAGACGTGTCTGTGGGAGGCGTGCGAGAAGACGGGCTGGATTGTCCATGCCTACGTGATCATGCGAAACCACTACCATCTGGCGTTGGAGACGCCCAACGGCGACCTCGTGGCGGGGATGAAGTGGTTGCAGGCGACCTTTGCCAACCGGTTCAACCGGTTCCGCACGGAGCGGGGCCATGTCTTCCAGGGACGTTATCAGGCGATCGTGCTGGAGGACGGGCATGCGTTTGGGGCAGTGGCGCACTACATCCATCTCAACCCGGTGCGCGCGAAGATCGTGGCGGCGGGGGAGTTGGGGGCTTTTCGCTGGAGCAGTTACCATTGGCTCGACCAGCCCACGCAACGTCCTCCGGCGCTGGGTTTTGCGATGGCGCTCGACGACGCGGGCGGTCTGGCGGACAGCCCGGAGGGTTGGAAACGGTACCGCGCCTACCTCGAGTGGTTGTCCAGCGAGACGGAGGAGCAGAAGCGCCGCGGGTTCGAACGGATGAGCCGCGGGTGGGCGCACGGCACCACGGAGTTCAAGGCCGCGTTGGTCCAGGACCAGCAGAAGGTCCGCCAGCGCGGGCGAGCGACGGAGCGCGACGCGCGTGAGGTCCGGGAACTGGAGTGGGAGGCGCGGGTCGGGCGTTGCCTGCAGGCGCTGAAGGTGGGGGCGCTCGAGCCGGCGAAGGAGCGGAAGGCGGCCGCATGGAAGGTCGCGATCGCCACGCACCTCAAACAGACCTGCACCGCCACCAACCCGTGGATCTCCCGCCGGCTCCACATGGGGGCCCCGGACGGTGTGAGCCGCTACTGCAACGAGTGCCGCACGGGCAAACGTCCGGAGGCGGCGGCGCTGGTGGAGAAAATATCAGACATTAGGGTTTGACCCCTTCTCCTAGGAAAAACAGTTGCTTCGGGTTCTGTGGGGGCATTCCCTCGACGGCGTCGGTTGCCTAGTTAGTACTGCAAATCCCTAGACGTGTCGGGTTGGTGTCCGGTGCACTGCGTCTGCACCTTTGATCGCAGCAATGCGGGAATGGGTGTGTCGCCGTGGGTCGATCCTGGCCTTGGTTCGTCGAACCCAGATCGATCGCTGCGATGAATGCCCGAGCCCACAGTCTTGCCGTGCGCCTGTTCCTAGGCGCCCTGTCGTTGTTTCTTGCCTTCGGATTGGCGGCCACGGGCCGGGCGGCCGACATCGACCGGCCGACCATCGTCGCGCCCACGGCGGGCGACACGACGCTCCGGCTCCTGCTGCCCGACTCCGTGAGTGTGCCCGGCGCTGCCTCCACGATCGTGGTGTTCGACGCCGAAGAATACCTCGCCGCAGCGAAGCTGAAACAGGTGGACTTCGGCGCCGGGGCGATCGCCGACGAGCTTCTCGGGCGGCTGGAGAGCGCCCACATGTATCGCAACGCGGCAATACAGCCGGCGACGGATGGTAAGGGCGGACTGCTGGTCCAGCTCAGCAAACCGATCGGGAAGGCGGATCTCGTCTACACCCGGATCGAGGTGGCGGTGGGCCAGCTGGTGCACGGCCTGTGGGCCGAGAAGGTCGCGCCGCCGGCGGTTTCCAAGCTGACCGTCTTCTATCTGCCGCAGCAGCGGAGCTTCATGGCCTCGGCCTCGCCCACAGGCGGGGCGCCGTTGGTGCAGATCGAGATCGCGATGATCGGGTCCTCCCCGGCCGACTACATCCGGGCCGGCGGCCGAATCGACAAGATCGAGACGTTCCTCAGCAAGACCAGCGACACCCAGGCGGCCGACCGCGCCGGCCTGAGCTACAGCAGCGTCTTCGGGATGAAGGAGAACACCGCGGTGCCGACCGGCGCGATCCTGTACCTGATGGTGACCGCGACCGACATCTTCGGAAATTCCCGCTCGCAGTCGGAGGTCTTCCCGGTCGCGAACATCGCGCCGTCGGGCATCGACCACATCGAGGCGACCGTGGCGAGCGGCGGCACGACCTTGGCTGGATTCGGCGACCAGCGCCAGATTCTGGTCGAGGGCGTGCTCACCAACGCGGAGGCGACGCACATCGCCCTCGCCGCGATCGACGGCGTGACCTTCGCCACCGATCGCACCGACGTCGTGGCGATCAGCGACCAGGGCTTGGTCAGCGGCTTGCTGCCGGGATCGGCCGATGTCCGGGTGCTCTTCAAGGGACTGGAGACGAAGGTGGCATTCACCGTCCTCAACGAATCCCGCGTGACCGCGATCGCGCTCCACGGCACGTCCCCGATCAAACTGCCCGCAGTCGGCGAGACGCGGCAACTGGCCATCGAGGGGATCGTGACCGGCGGCAACACCATCGATCTGACTCCGGCCCGGCTCGGGACCTTCTACACGAGCGCCGACGAGACTGTGGCCCAGGTCTCGACCGAAGGCCTTGTCACCGGTGTGCGGCCCGGCACGACTTCGATCTCGGTGAGCAACCGTTTCGTGGCGGTCGCCCCGTTGGTCGTGCCCGTGCAGGTGGCGGATGGTCCCGCGACGATCGCGCTCCGCACCGGACGCGACTGGGTGGAGGAGGACGGGAGCCTGCAGGTGTCGGCGGATGTCGTCGACGATCTCGGGCCGCAGGGGATCAAGCAGGTGGTCTTTCTCGTGGACGGGACTCCGGTGGCACAGGACACGGCGGCCCCGTACGGTTTTGCGCTGCGCGGGCCGGAGCGGCGCGCGGGAACGCTTCTGCGGTTGTCGGCGGAGGTGACGGACCTTGCCGGGAACAAGACCAACGCGACGCCGGTGGATGTCGCCGTGCGCGCGGCGGGCAGCACCGGCACCGAGGGCTCCGGCAAGCTGTATTTCTACACCAGCGAGCATGACATCGCGTTCCAGAAGAAGCTGGAGCTGGAGTTCAAGAACGGCCTCGAGACGGACTTCGTTCCGATCCCGAACGGCGGCGATTTCATCGTGCGCACGAACATCGAGTTCGCCGTGGCGGCGGATGCGGACACCTACGACCGCGTGGAGTTGTGGGTGAACGGCATCCTCGCCGGGACTTCGCGCACACCGGTGCCGATCGCCTATTCCAGCGCGGAGAGCACCGGCGGCGCGGCCGAGCCGGAGGTGGCGGTGGAGAACTCGTACCGTTTCCCGTTCGTGGTGCCCGCGGCGGAGGCTGGCCGCGCCCTGGTTGTGGCGGCGGTCGGTTATCGCGGCTCCGAAGAGGTGCAGGCGCCGCCCTTGGTGCTCACCGCCCTCAAGGACGAGATTCCCAACGTCGAGATCACGTCGCACAAGGACCTGGATTCGATCCGTGACGACGCCGAGATCGCGGTGAGCGTGCGGGTGACCGACGATCTGATGGTCTACGGCGCCGCCGTGAGCCTTGAAGTGAACGGCGAGGTTGTGGGGACCATCGACCGCCGCAGCACGCGGCGCACGCCCTCGAGCGCGCTCGACTCGGCGGGCAGCCAGAGCTTTCCGTTCTCGTTCCGGGTGCCGGCCGGCTCCGTGGGCAAGACCTTCCGCCTCCGCGCCAAGGTCGTGGATTTCGGCGGGAACGAGAACACCACCGACTACGTGGACCTGCAGGTGGAGCCGAACCGGGCGCCGCAGATCGCCCTGGTCTCGCCGGTCGACAACTCCGAGTGGGTGGCGGGCAGCAAGCTGATCCTGCGCAGCACGGTCGTGGACGACGGTGACGTCGGGCCGGTGTCCTATTTCGTCGACGGCAAGCTGGTGAGCCTCGGGAACGAGGCGTTCGAATACGAGCTCCCGAGCTCCGCCGCGGGCACCATCATCAACATCATGGCGAAGGTGACCGACGACGGCGGGCTGGTTGGTTACGCTTCCGCGCGGATCTCCGTCATCAAGGACAACATCCCCCCGGCGATCGCGATCTCCGTGCCGAAGGGTGGGGCGAAGTGCCCGGAGAACCGCAACATCGGCTTCTCCGTCGGCGGCTTCGACAACATCGGCGTCGAGTCGGTGGAGTTGTTCCGCACCGACTCGCCGGAGCCGTTCTTCCGGGTGGACCGCACCGGCCTGCGGGAGACCGAGGGCCACTCGTTCATCCTCTCGACGATCCTCAATCGCACCACCGCCGGCGGAACCGCGGCGTACACCAAGGGCCAGAATCTGGTCTTCTACGCCGTCGCGAAGGATGCGGCGGGCAACGTCGGGCGCAGTGCGAATGTCGCCGTCTCGATCGTCGAGGCGAGCAACGTCGCGCTCTCGGTGAAGATCGACCGCCCGGTGCCGAGCCAGGGACCGTTCTTCATGGGAACGAGCCGCGACGTGCTCGCGACCGTGGCGGAGGGGGCCAGCGTCCGCGACGTGACGATGACAGTGACCCAGGCCGGCCGCGAGGTGGCTTCGGTCGTCGATGCGGTCAGCCCGTATCAGTATGTCTGGGATATTCCGGAGACCACCGGGGACGCGACGCCGTACGTGATCCGGGTGGTCGCGACGGACTACGAGGGCAACCAGGCGGCGGACGAGATCACGGTCGTGGCGGAGCCGGACCGGATCGCTCCGCAGCTGACGATCGCGACGCCAAGCAACGACGCGCTGGTCGTGTCCGGCGCAGCCACGGCCTTCGAGGCGACCACCTCCGACAATGTCGGGGTCACCTCGGTGCGCTTCTCCGCCGAGGACCTCCAGGCGGCGCAGGCGGGCACGCTTTCATTGGTCGAAACGGACACCACGGGCGAGTCGCTCAAGTCGGTGTTCACCCGTTTTGCCACGATCTGGCATCCGGTGTACCGGACCAGCTACACGCTGCAGGTCGCGCCCGGGGCGGCGCCGGAGGCGCTGCCGACCGCGGGTCGCTGGCTGCTGGCGATTGCCCGGAGCGGCGAGCAGGTGCACTTCCGGTTCTTCGACCAAGGGCCGGATTTTCGCACGGATGTCGTCATGCCCGCGTCGAAGGCGGGCGCGTTGATCGCACTGCTGGACCAGTGCGGCTGGGATTCGGGCCGGCTCGATGCCGGCGCGGCCGCGAAGGTCGTCGAGGCCGCGCTCGCGCGCTGCGAACACCTGCAACGGGTGAAGCTCAAGGCCGAGGCCTTTGATGCGAAGAACAACTCGGCGTCCGCCGAGATCACGATCCAGCTCAAGCAGGATGGCGCGCCCGAGGTGGACATCCTGGAGCCGGCGGCCAACCGCACCGTCTACGAAGGGGAGCCGCTGGTGCTCCGCGCGCGGGTCGTCGACGACGTCGCGATCGCCGCGGTGCGGATTCTTTCCGGCGAGACGCTGATCGCCGGGCAGACCGTCGATCTCCGGACGGAGAAGACACCGGTGCTGGATCGCACCTTCACTTTCGAGGTGCCGGCACCCCGGATCGCCGCGCCGTTTGTGGTCGTCGAGGCGGAGGACCTGAACGGGCAGGTGGGCCGCACCCGGTTGCCCTTGCACGTGCTGGCCGACTTGGTTGATCCCAGCGTGCGCATCACCGCGCCCGCCTCCGGCACCGACGTGTTGGAGACCGACACGGTGCAGCTCACGGTGCAGGCCAGCGATGACCTGCGAGTGGCGGAGATCGAGGTCTTCGTGAACGGCGTTTCGACAGGAACGATCGTCCGGGATCCCGCGAAGACGGAGACGCAGGTGTTCATGGTGCCGGACCCCGGCTCGTTCGGGCAGCTCGTGCAGCGCCGCGTCTTCAACTACGTGTTCCAGGCGCCGCTGGAGATTCCCGACGGCCTGCTGAACACCGAGCCGCGGATCGCGGTGACGGTCGTCGCGCGCGACGGCGCAGCAAACGACACCACTTCGGCGCCGATCCATCTCGATATCGTGCCCGACCGGGTCCCCCCGGTGCTCGTGATCCATTCGCCGACGCTGGGCGACACGCTGTTCGGCAAGGCCCCCGGGGCGCGGCTGGAGCAGTATCTCGACGTGCGACTGACGGCGACCGACAACGTCGGCATCGCGTCGGTCGACGTCACGGCCACGATCGGCGGCGTTCCGCTCAGTCTCGCCACAGGGGCGGACGCCAAACCGTACCGCTTCCTCCTTCCCGAGCTGCAGGCGAAGGCGGCGCTCACGGTCGAAGCCACCGCGCTGGACGTCACCGGCAACTCGACCGCCGTCACCGTGAGTCCGATCGAAGTCCTCCCCGGCAACGACGAGCCGCCGACCACGGCGACCGCGCCGGTGGTGACGATCGCGAGCCCGGCGAACCGCGCGGAGTTTTGTGCGACCCAGGAGTATCCGCTGACGGTGAGCACGACGGACGACGAGGGCGTGGACCGCGTGAATCTGTTCGTCTCCGATCTGCCGGTCCTGACCGAGAATGCGGCCGCCCATCGGGTCGGGTTCGCCTCGCCGCGCAAGGCGGGGGTCGAGCTGGTCAAGAGCTTTGCCATCGTGGCGGGCGACCGGGAACTGGCGGTGCAGGAGGACCTCACTCCAGCCGGGGTTCGGCTGTTGGCCGTGGCGCTGCCCCCTGGCGGTCTGGCGCCGCTCGCCCGGGATTTCGCCGTCGAATGGTCGGCCTACGACTCCGCGGCGGGAATGACCGGTGAAGTCGACGTGGTCCTCGTGGGCGCCGACGGCAAGACCACGTTGCTGCGCACCGAGCAGATCGCCTTCACTCAGGTGGGGAACTATGCGGGCTCGTTCGCCGTTGCCGCTGCCGAGGTCGGCAACGCGGCCGGCCTGCGCTTCGATCTGCGCCTGCGCAAGAGCGGCGCGATCGAGGCGCTTCCGCTGTCCGCGGTGGAGTTGCATTTCGGGGCGGAGGCGACGCTGGCGCCCTCGATCACGCTGCAGTGCGGAGGGCAGGGGACGGTCGAGGTCGATTCCCTCGAGATCCCGGTCACGGCGGCGGAGGCGGGCAAAGCGAAACCCTTCGAATTTGGCAACGCCCTGGTGGGCGGAGTCGTGCCCCGCACGCGCTACCTCATCGCCGAGGGCAGGGAATACACCAGCACCGGCAAGGCGCCGCGTTCGGCGTTCTCCTCCGTCGTGCAGACCACCTGGCTGCCGGACGAGGGTCCCAAGGTCTCGTTCGACAAGAAGAGCGGCGTGTCCGTGGTCGAGGGCGGTGAACTGAAGCTGGTGGTCTCGGCGTCCGACCCGACCGGGTTGGCGAAGCTCGCGGTCCAGTTCAACAACCTCCCGTATCAGGAGTTCGAGCTCGGTGGTGCGGCGACCGCGTCGCGGCCGCTCACCATCGCCGCGCCTCCGGGCGCCGGCGGGCAGATCTGGGCCATCAAGGCGGTGGCGACCGATCGCGCCGGCCACGAGACGGCGAGCCCGGTTCTGGAGGTGATGGTCCTCGACGACCGGCCGCCGACCCTGCGGGTGAAGTCGATCGAGAACCGCTGGCATGAGTCGGAACTCTCGCGTTCCGGCACGGTCGTGATCGACGAGTTCAACGCGCTGGCGGGCATCGAGGTGCTGGAGGGCACGCCTGTGGCGATCAATCTCAGCGACGTGGCGGACGACCTGCAGCTGGCCTCGGTGGAGGTCCTGGTGCAGGATGGCGCCGCCTCGGCCGGCGACACCGGCAGCTGGACGAAGCTCGCGGGCAGCGGCACGAAGTTCACCTGGAACGTGCCGTATGGCCGGGTGGGCACGGATTTCACGGTTCTGGCGCGCGCCACGGACTCGATCGGCCAGAAGACCGAGTCGTTCCTGGTGCTCCGGGTGGTGAATGATCCGGCGCCCTTCGCCCGGATCGTGTCGCCGCCGGCCGAGCAGAAGATCACCGCGGGCCGACTGATGGTCCGCGTCCGGGCGATCGCGATCGACAACATCGGGATCCGCTCGGTGGCGTTCCTCGTGAACGATTGTCCGTACGAGGTCCTGGCGCCCGCGAGCGCCAAGAACGCCATGACTCTGGCCGGCACCGACTATGTCCCCGTGGACGCGCAGGTGGGCCTCGGTCTCACCGCCGGCACGCTTCCGAAAGCCTATTCGAGCAACGCGAAGCTGGGCGCCGATCTGCGCCTCTTCGAGACCGACCTCCGGATTCCGCCCGGGCTCTATGCCGATGCCGGCGGTGGCGGCTCGCGCGTGATCACCCTCGGGGTGCGTGTGACCGACGTGCTGGGCAACATCCAGACGGACTACCGCCCGGTCGAGATCATCCCCGACGGCGCCAAGCCGGAGGTTACGCTGATCTCGCCGGTCCCGGGTGGCCAGTACATCGAAGGCACGCTCTTCACGGTCCGCGTTTCGGCCGCGGACGACAGTTACGTGCGGTCGATTGAGGTCTGGAACAACGTCGGCACTCCGTTCGCGAAACGGGTGTATTTCAATGATCAGCTGCCCCAGTCCGACTTCTTCGTCGGTTCGGCCAATCTCGTGGACACCCCGCCGATCGACGCGCAGTTCCGACTGCCGCTGCTTTCCGACCTGGGCGCGACGTCCGGTGATCCGAAGCTGGTCACCTACGAGGTGCGCGTCGTCGACGCGAACGGCCTCCACAACGAGTACCGCGGATCGTACAACGTCATCCCCGACAAAAAGCCGATCGTGAACCTTCTGCGGCCCCGGCCCGGCAGCTACGTGCCGGAGGGCTGCGGCCTGCCGATCTCGGCCGAGGCGTTCGACGACGTCTTCGTCGACAGCGTGACCTTTGAGATCACCGATGACACCGGCACGACCCGCTTCACTGATACCGCTGCGCCATTCGACTACAGCTATCTGGTGCCATCGGCCAACGGCGGTTCGATCAAGGTCACGGCCTGGGCGACGGACTCTTCCGGAAACCCCTCGGATGCCCAGACTTTGCTGGTCAACAGCAAGGTCGACTATCCGCCGAGCATCGCGATCTCGAACCCGGTGAACGGCCAGAAGCTGATCGAGGGGCGGAACATTCTTGTCCAGGCGTCCGCCGGCGACGACATCGGCGTGACTGCGGTGACGTTCTACGTCGATGGCGAACCCGTCCTCACGGACACCACCGCCCCGTTCGAGATGTCGTGGGATGTCCCGTATGGGCGGCTGGCGAAGCCCGTGGTGATCGGCGGCGTCGCGACCGACACGGCCGGGAAAACGACGATGTCCGACCAGATCCGGGTCAACATCGTCGCGGACACCGAGCTGCCAAAGGTCGTCTTCGAAAGCCCGGCCGACAACTCGGGCATCGTCGAGGGGCAGGCCCTCCAGGTTCGGGCCGTCGCGACGGACAACGTCGCCGTCAGCTCGGTCCAGTTCTTCCTCAACGGCACTCCGCTGCAGACCGACCTCGCGGCGCCGTTCGAGTTTGTCTACTCGGTGCCGCGGTTGACCGCCGCCGAGCTCGCGCAACAGCCCCCCGAGCGCACGCTGGCATTCCGCGCGGTGGCGATGGATGCCGCCGGGAATACCGCGACGGCGGATTTGACCGTCCATGCGGTCAAGGACCGCCCCCCGGTCATCCGGGAGTTCAAACCGGCCAACCAGTCGACCGTCGTCGACGGCGCCACGGTCCTGCTCTCGGCGCTGGCCAGCGACGATGTCGACGTCCGGAGCGTGCAGTTCCTGGTCGATGGCGTCTCGGTGGCGTTGGACAACGTGCTGCCGTATACCCAGCCATACCAGCTCCCGGTCGGGCTGGTGAACAAGGAGGTCGAGTTCAAGGCGATCGCCAAGGACTCCGCCGGGCAGACGACGGAGATGGTCAATCGCGTGAAGGTGGTGGCCGACGCTCCGCCGAAGGTGGAGCTCGATCTGCCGTTCCCGGGCACGCTGGTGTTCGACGGTGATCTAATCGTGCTCGAGGCGAACGCGACCGACGATGTCGGGATCGAGCGCGTCGAGTTCTTCGTGAACGGCAAGCTGGTCGACACCACGCTCAACAAGCGCGGCGATTTCGGCCAGTTCGATGCGCAACGGGTTTTCCGCGGCGAGTTCCGCGCGCCCGTCGCCTCCGAGGGCAACCTCTTCGAGATCTACGCCATCGCCTACGACTCCCGCGGCCATTCGAGCCGCTCGGCCAGCGTAGTCATCGGCAAGATGCGCGATACGACCGCCCCGGTGGTGTCGATCATCGATCCGGTCGCCGGGGATGTCGTGACCGAGGGCCAGCGGCTCACCATCACCGCCAACACGGCGGACCTCGGCGGAATCGAGGAGGTGACGTTCTATGTGGACGGCACCGAGATCACCACCGACCACGTGCCGGCGCCGGGCGACACGCTGACGCCGTATCGGGCGGACTATCTGGTGCCGGAGGGACGGGCGGGGGAGCACCTCGTCTTCACCGCGCGGGCCACCGACCCGTCCGGCAACGTGGCCTTTGCGAAGCCGGTGGAGGTCGAGATCGGGATGCGCACCGCCAAGGCGCTGCCGCGGGAGCTCGTCAATGGCGACGGCGACCGGATCGCGGCGCACACCGTCGGCTCCGTGGTGCGCGACGGCATGGTCTACATGCTCTCGTCGGTCGAGTCGGGCTGGGAGTTCGAGGTGCTGAGCGAGGTTTCCACCTCCGGCGGTCTCGCGACGTTGGGGAAGTACACCGCGAAATTTGACGCAGGGAAGACGATCACGCTCCAGAACTTCCCATGCAAGTACGCGACGGCTCTGGCCGTGCGCGACAACTACGCCTACATCGTCTGGAACGACGGCATCGAGACCTGGCTGTCGATTCTCGACGTCACCGATCCGCATTCCCCTGCGATCAGGAGCCACACCCGTTGCCCCGGCGGCGACGGTGAGGCGATCGTGGTGCAGGACAAGCTGGCGTTGATCGCCAACGGACCGGCCGGGCTGCTGGTGCTCGATGTCTCCGACGCGGCGGATCCGCTGCGCGTGCAGAGTGTGCCCACGGCCGGAACCGCACGCGGGCTGGTTGTGCGCGGCACCTACGCGTACGTCGCGGCCGGCACCGAGGGGGTCGAGATCGTCGATCTCGCCGCGCCTTCGAAGCCGATCGTGGGGCGCGTCGACACCTTCGGATCCGCGACGGGCATCGCGATTCAGGGCGACCATCTCTACGTCTCGGGCGATGCGATCGAGACGTTCGCTTCGCCGCATTCGGCGCTCTCGGTCATCGACATCTCGGTGCCGGAGGCGCCGTTGCTGGTCGGGCGCATGGACTACGTCCCGGCGCGCGCCGACCATCGCAGCGGCGGCAGCCTGGCGGTCCACGTGGCCGGCAGCCTCGGGATGATCACCACCGAGATCCTGACCCAGAGCGGCAGCCACGCGAAAGGACTGCTGCAGCTTGTGGACATCAGCGACCCGGCGGTTCCGCGGGTGATCCGGCGGGCCAACGTGGGGGACAACGGTTTCGCGCTCTCGCTCTGGAACGGAAATGTGATGGTGGCCGGAGGTGTGTCCGGACTACTCGAGATTCCCCAGCAGGTCCTGAGCGTCGACTCGGTGACTCCGGCGATGGGGGAGGCGGAGGCCGGGTTGAACGATCCCATCGATGTCTTCTTCAGCCAGACGATCCACCCCGATGCGTTGAAGGATCCTTCGACCGGCGAACCGACCGGACTGGTGCGGCTCCTGCAGGTCACTTCCGGCGGCGAGTCCCCGGTCCTGGTGGAGTTGGCCATGGAGGGGCGCAGGGTCCGCCTGACCCCCGCGGCGGCGCTGCAGCGCAATTCGGAGTACCGGCTGAAGGTGGGGGCGGCGATCCACTCGCTGGGTGGTGCGCGCCTCGGGGCCGATTTCACGAGCACGTTCTCGACGGGTGCCGGCGGTTCCTCGCTCCGGCCCGAAGTGCTGAACATTTCCGCCGCCGACAAGTACCTCGAGCTGGCCGGCGGCCGCCTGGTGACGATCGTCGGCCGCGGGTTCTCGCCCGACGCCATTGTCCTGATCGGCGGCAGACCGGCCGAGATTGTCCGCATCAGCGAGACGGAGATCGTCGTGCGCACGCCGATCAACTCCGCGGGTGGCGCGGCCCTGCAGATCACCAACGGCAACGGCCGCACGACCACAGTGCACGGTGCGTTCGTCTACCTTGAGCCGATGACGATCTCGTTCCTGGATCCGTCGGTCGGCTTCCTCAAAGGCGGCAACCTGGTGGAAGTCGTCGGCACCGGCTTCGAGCCCGGCGTGCGTTGCACCTTCAACGGCGCGGCGGCGGAAGATGTACGTGTGCTGGGACCGGACCGGTTCCAGTGCAAGACTCCGCCCGGACCCTTCGGGCTGGCGGATGTGGTCGTGACCGGACCGCGCGGCCGCAGCGCCAGCCTGGCCAAGGGTTTCCTCTACAGCCGCCTCAACGAGGCGTATTCCGTCGGGCACTTCCTGCCGAGCAAGACCAACGACGACTACGACCGCACCCGGACGCTCGCTCCCGGCGTCGCCCGGGCGCTGGCCAGCGACGGCAACTGGCTCTATGTGGCGACCGACGCCTCGATGCTCTGGCCGAGCGAGCGGGATCCGGGAGGCAATCCGGAAGACCTCGCAGAACTCAAGAGCACGTTCCGCAACGGTTCGCTGGCGATGGTGTCGCTGCCGGAGGGCGGCCTCTCGCCCACCATCTCGCCGAAGATCGAGTGGCAGATCGACCTGCCGCTGCCGCTCGCGCCGCGGGCGGTGGCCTTGGCAAGTGTCGCGGACAAGCGCTGGGCGGTGGTGGGCGTGAGTTCGCACCGCCTGCCGCTTCTGGCCCCGACGCAACTCCTCGACGATCCGGGCATCATCCTGGTCGACATCACGGACCCGACGATCCCGCGCGTCCTCGAGAACGGCACGGCGGAGACCAAGGGGCTGGGCCGCGGCGTGGCCGAGGGCGAGGTCACCGCGCTGGCCGTCGTCGGCGACTACGCGCTGGTCGGCACCGAGGCCCACGGCCTCTTCGGCTTCAACCTCTCGAACCCGGAGCATCCGGTGCTCGTCAGCCGGAAGGACTCGTTCGTCCTCGATGGCGCGGTGCGGACGCCGGCGATCCGCTCGATCGACCTGCGCGACGGCATCGCACGGCTCGGAACCGACCAGGGGTTGGTCGCGGTCGACACCCGCACCGCGGCGCTCAACGTCGTGCATTTCGCCCGCACCATGAAGGGACCGCTCGGGATCGAGGGCGAACTGGCGTTCATGGCGGGCAGCCAGCCGGCCGCGAAGCTGGCGGACATCGAGCCGCTCGGCGCGTCGCGTATTCTGAGCGAAGTGTCGTCGCGCCTGTTCGGCGCTCCGGGCAACCTGGTCGTGCAGCAGGGCGGCCTCGGGTTGGCGGCCTACAAGACCGCGCTCGGCATTTTCGACCTCTCGAATACCGCGGAGCCGCAGGTCTTCGACGCAGTGAAGATTTCCCAGACCGGGGATCCGGAGCGCATCGTCGGCGTCGTCGACGTCTCCGCGCACCAGAGCTACGCCGTGGCCGCCTGCGGACTCTTCAATGCTCGTGACGGACGACTGATGGCGGGGGCCGGGGCGGGCTTGCGGTTCATCCCCATGCCGATCCCGCGCCTGCTCAAGATCAGCCCGGACCGGTTGGCCCGTGCGGTGCGGACCAATGCGACGATCGACATCGAACTCTCCGAGCTGGTGCCGGTGGAGTCGGTCAACCTGTCGAGCTTCGTGCTCTCGCAGCCGGCGGTGGCCGGGGCGGGGCAGGACCATGTCGAGGGCACGATCGAGTGCATCGACTCCGGCGCTGACGCCTTCGGGCGGAAATTCCGTTTCACGCCGACGAAGCCGCTCACCAGCACGACCGAGTACGTGGTCACGTTGACCCGCGGCATTGTGAGCGCCAGCTCCGGCTATCCGTTGCTCGGGCCGATCGTGTCGCGGTTCGTGACCGCGGCCTCCGCGGACCCGGCTCCGGTCATCACGCGCCTCTCGAGCGGCCACGGCTCCACCTTGGGCAACGAGCCGCTCACCATCGAAGGCGCCGATTTCGACGCCGGCGCGGCGGTCCGCATCGGCGGCATCCCGGCGACCATCGTCGAGGCGGGCCGCTCGGCCATCAAGGTGTTGACGCCGCCGTCCGCACAGCCGGGCCAGGTCGCGGTCGAGGTCATCAACAGCAACGGCCTGAGCGCGATCCGCTACGGCGCCTACGTCTATGTCGAGCCGCTGCGCGTGCTCGGCGCCGCGCCGAACTTCGGGCCGACCGGCGGCGGAACGACGGTGCTGATCAGCGGCACCGGCTTCGCCGTGGACAACGATATTGTGGTTTCCTTCCGCAAACCGGCGGCCGACGGCAAGCCGGAGCAGATCGCCACCTCGCCGAGCGTGCAGGTGATCGACAGCGAGCACCTGCGCGTGATCACGCCGAAGGGCTTGCTGGGCGCGGTCGACCTGGTGGTGGTGAACGACGCCAGCAAGGCGGAGCCGAAGACGGCGACGCTGGTCGGCGGCTTCTTCTACGCCCAACGCTCGGACGTGACACTTGCCACCGGGTTGTCCGCCCAGGATTGGGCGATCGAGCCGATCAAGAACTATGCCTTTGTCCTCGGGCAGGGCGGGCAGGGGAAGGGCGGGGTGCTCAAGGTCGTGAACCTCACCGTCCGGATCGGCGACCTGACTCGGCGCCTCGGCCTGGATCAGACGATCGCCACACTGGCGATCCCCGGCGATTCGCCGGTGAGCGCGATCGCGATCCAGCCGGAGCGCGACCTGATCCTGGTCAGCACCAGGACCGAACTCTTCGTCATCAACGGGAGCAAGCTGTCGCTTGAGGACAATCCGGCCGACGAGCTTGTCATCGTCGCGCGGCGTCCGCTCGACAGCACGCAGGGCGGGGGACTGGTCGCCTCGGGCAACACGGTCTACGTCGCGGCCGGCCGCGACGGCGTGCGCCTGTTCAACACCCATTTCCCGGACCGGCCGTTCCTGATGGACACGATCGCGATGGCGACTTCGCGCGCCGCGCTCGATGTGGAGCTGCTGCCCGGGCGCGCGCTGCTCGTGCGCGAAGGCGTGATCCGCTCGGACATCGCGGCACCACGTTATCCGTACGTGGACCAGATCATGCCGCACAGCGGCAAGGCCGAGTTCTTCGATCTCGTCAGTTCGGAGCACCGTCCCTACGGCGACCTCGATCCAACGCATCCGGATCCGGATTCGCGAGGCATCCTGCTCGACTTCGACCGGGCGAAAGTCGTCGGCGACACGGTCTATTTCGTCTCCCGGACCGGCGGCATCGCCAAATACGACCTCGCGGACCCGGCCCATCCGGTCAACCGCGGGCTGTTCCGGCTGCCGGAGGCGTATGCCGGGCTCGGGACGATCAACGACTTCGACCTGCGCTTCGCCCTCGGCTTCGCCGCGGTTGGCTCGGCGGGCGTGGTGTATCTCGACGCCTCGCCGGCGGACTTCGCCGCGAGCCGCGTGCTGGCACGCGCGACGAACCCGACGGCGGGCCAGACACTGCTTCAGGTGCACCAGTCCTTCGGTGTCGTCTACGGCCTCTTTGCCAACGGGGAGATCCATCTTCTCGCCACCCAGCAGATGAGCGCCCACTCGGTGTATCCCGAGGATGGGGAGCTTGTGGGACTGGGGCTCGACAAGGTCGAAGCCGTCTTCACCTCGGTCCTCGATGCGGCATCGGTGCGCCTGCAGGAGAATGGCGGCCAGCCGGCCAACGTCCGGATCGTCGATGAATCCACCGGCGCCGAGCTCTCGGGCGGAGTCACCCTGGCGACCTCCACGAATGCGATCACCTTGCAGCTTGCCGCCGGCACGCTGCAGAACGGCCGGACCTATCGCGCGGAGATTGACGCGAGCATCAAGGACCTCGCGGGCCTGTCGCCGTTGTCGGGTCTGGTCTGGCGCTTCCGCACAGTGGCGGAGGTCCCCGACGGGAAGGCCGCGCGGCAGCCGAAGATCACGGAGATCTATCCGGGATTTGCCCCGACGACCGGCAACACCCAGCTCACGATCGTCGGCCACGAGTTCGTGAAGGGCGCGCGGATCGAGATTGGTGGCCAGCAGGCCTCGCCGTTCGAGTGGCGCGGCTACGACGCGCAGAACGACTTCTACACCGTGGTCCGCGTCATGGTCCCGGCCTCGATGCCGGGCTTGGCGATGGTGAAGATCACCAACCCGGGCGGCTTGTCCGACTCGTGGCTCGGCGGCGTCCAGTACTTTGGCGGGCTTTCCGTCGCGCGCCACGCCACCACGCAGCAGCCGCTCGTCTTTCCCCGTTTCGCCGACCCGAAGGGCGGCACTGTGCTCACGATCGAAGGCTCCGGCTTCATGCCCGGCAACACCGTGGAGCCCGGCACCACCGTCACGATCGACGGCGTGCCGCTGGCCGACCTCGACATCGTCTCGCCGACCAAGCTGACCGGAAAGCTTCCCGCCGCGCCGTTCGGCCCCGCTGACATCATCATCACCAATCCCGGCATCCAGACCCCCGGGTTCGACCGGGTCGTGCTGGAGGACGGGGTCCGCTTCGGCCTCAAGCAGGTCGGGCGCAGCTCCTTCGCCAATTCCGCGCCCAAGTTCCTCGCGGCCGACAAGGACAACCTCGGCAAGCTCGTGTACGCCGCCGGCGGGCATTTCAACGACGGCAACTTCACGCAGTACCGGATCAACGTGAAGGACTGCATCAAGAGTTCCATCTTCTCCTCCTTCTACGGGCTGGGCTTCGATATCTCCGACCCGAGCCGCCCGATCGCGGCGACGGGCTGGACGAGCACGATGACCAATGCCGAGATCGAGCGCTACATGGTGCGCGGCGACGCGGCCGACCTCTTCGGCGCCTCCGGCCGCGCTCCGGACTCGCGGGCGCTCGCGGTCACGCGGATCACCGATCTCGAAGGCCAACCGCACTCGCTGTTGCTGGTCGCGAACGGCGCGGTGGGCCTGACGGTGCTCGACATCAACGACCCGCAGGCGAAGAGCATCCTGGGCACCCTGTTGGGCAACAACATCGGCGAAGGCCTCGCCACCGACGTGGCCGCCGTGGAGAACCTCGCGGTTGTCGCCTCGAGCGAGGGCGTCAACCTCTTCGATCTCTCGAACCCCAAGGACCCGGTGTTCGTCGAGACGCTGCCGCTCTTCGGCAGCCGGCTCGCGCTCAGCGACGGGCTGCTCTGCCTGAGCGACACCATGGTCGGCCTGCCGAACATGGACATGGATGCCGAGATTCCGCAGTACGAAGGGAAGACGATCCGGGATCCGGACTACCCGTATCCACGATTCACCGGCACGTTCGGCCGGTTTGCCTCGGGGGAGGAGTACGGCTCGGGCAAGGGCGCGGTCGGCAAGATCCGCCTCGTGGACCTCAAGCGCGCCGACCGCCGGGAGCTGCCCAGCCTCGAGTTCCCGGGCTATCCGGTCGATCTGTGCGTCTCCGGCGGCCTGCTCGCGGTGGCCGTCCAGTATGACGGTCTCTACCTCTTCGACTGGAAGCGGATCGTCGCCGGCGACCCGGCGGGCAACACGCCGCTGAGCCACGTCACCTTGCCGGCGGACACGGTGGCCAAACCCGGCCGGTACAGCCGGGTCGAGATCCGCGGTTCGCTCCTGTACGTGGCCGCCAAGGAAGGCGGCGTCCAGATCTACGACATCGCCGATCCGAAGGCCCCCGTGCTGGTCAGCGCGGGCAACACCGAGATGGCGCTCGACATCGAGCTGGTCGAGGACGCCGTGGTCACCACCGGCGACAACGAGATCAAGGTCTTCTCGACTCCCTTCACGTCGGTGATCGAGACCTTCCCGGGACCGGACGCCGAGCGCGTCCCGACCACCGCCACCGTGCGGGTGCACTTCTCCCGCAATATCTTCGCTCCCAGCGTGACCGCCGGTGGCACGTTCACGGTGTACCGGCTCGACCGCACCCAGGTTGGATCGGACTACGTGGATACACCGGTGGCCGTCGCGGGCACCTTCGATTTCCCGCAGGCCGACAAGACCGGGAACTACATTGTCGATTTCAAGCCGAGCCAGCCCTTCACCGCCGGCAAGCGGTACCGGCTGGTCCTCACCACCGGCATCACCGACGAGGAGGGCGGACGCCTGCTCTCGCCGGTCATCCAGGAGTTCACCATCGCGCCGGAGGGCGCGCAGATCCCCGTGGTCGCGCACCTCAGCCCGCTCTATGTGTCGGTGAAGGGCGGCACCGAGGTGACCGTCGCCGGAACCGGTTTCGAGGACGGCCTGAGCAATGTCGTCCTGAACGGATCGCCGGTCTCGGCGTCCACGATTAGGGACGTGGGCCGGGAAGGCTTCAAGATGACGACCCCGGCGTTGCCGGCGGCGGGAGTGGGCACGCTCGTCGTCACCAATCCCAGCGGCATCGGCGAAACCCGCTTCGGCAAGTTCATCGCGATCTGGCCGCTGGCGGATGTCGATCTCGCGCAGTCGCGCGACTCCGCGCCGGTGCAGGGCGGGGACAAGATCGAGATCACCGCGAGCGACCTGGCTTTCGAGCCCGGTTCGCTGGTCGTGTTCGAGGGCGACGCCTTCTTCAAGGAGGACGGAACCGGAGTGGGCGGTCCGCGCTTCCTCCAGGAAGCCGACGTGGTCTCGCTGAAGAAGATTGTCGGCCGTGTGCCGCGCGCCGATCTCCCCGGCCGGGTCGTGGTCAAGGTCATCCGCCCGGACAAGACGGAACGCAAGGTGGCCGACTTCACCTACGTGCTGGAGCAGTCCCAGCCGCTGGTGGTCCGCACGGCCGCAGGCGCACTGCGGATCGTCGATGATCTCGCCTTCATGGTGGGTCCCGGGTTCGACATCTTCGACCTGTCAGTTCCGGGCCGGGCCGTGCTCAAGGCGCGCGTCGGCAACATCGGCACCGCCTACGACGTGTGTGTGCTCGACGACATGGCCGTCGTGGCGGCCGGGCAGCAGGGTCTGCGGATCTTCGACATCAAGGATTTCTCCCGCGTCTTCCAGGTCGACGAGGTCGGGACCTATGGCGAGGCCCGCGGTGTCGATTTCCTCGGCGGCGCGCTGTACGTCGCGGTCTCGAATCCGCTCAGTCCGGATGACTCGCTCATCCAGGTCATTGATCCCTCGACCCCGCGCCTGCGCACCACCGGACAGATCCGGGTGCCGGGCACGCTGCTCGATGTCACCACCGCCAACGGCCTCCTCCACGTCGCGCGGGTGCGCAACGGGGCGCTCCAGCTTGTGGCGATCGACCCGCGGTCGCCGGCAGTACAGACGGTGCGCACGATCGCAGCGTCGTGGTTCACCGCGCCGCCGAGCCGGGCGACGCTGGTGGTGAAGGGCGGCCTCGCTTACCTCAATGCCGGTCCGCGCGTGCTCGTGGTCGACCTGGCCACCGGCGATGTCCGGTTCTTCGCGGAAGTCCCGAAGGCCGGCGGCCAGGAACAGGACGTCGCCTCGTTCGACGTCTATCGTGGCGTGCTCTACGTGAACCACGACGTGGCGCGCGACGTCGTGAACGACGACGTGATCACGCCCTACGTCGTGCCGATCCTCAACATCGAGGCTGTGACTCCGGCCGCCGATCACGTGGCGCGGCTGGACGAACCGGTGCGTCTCGAGTTCACGATGCCGGTCAATCCGTACACGGTGACGGAGGATGTGAACGGCAACGGCGAGATCGATCCGGCCGAGGACGCCGACGGCGACAGCGTCATCGATCCCGGTGAGGACAAGAATGGCAACGGCACCCTCGACCTCGCGGAGGACCTCGATGACGACGAAGTGGTCGACAGCAACGTGAACGTCTATCTCGACGCGAACCGCGACGGAATCCTCGACCCGACGGAAAAGATGAGGGTCCCGGGCCGGCTGGAGACGATCTACAACGCGACCGCCTCGACGGTGCAGTTCACGCCGACCGCCCTCTGGAAGCCGGACGAGCGGTATTTCATCGAAGTGATTTCGCCGCCGGCGCACCAGAAGCGCCCGATGGATCCGTTCAACCGTGATCGCAAGCAGAAGGAGCCGACGTTGCCCGGCATCCGCGAGCTCGGAACCGGCGCGCTCACCGCCGACCTGCTGGCCTCGTTCACGACTGCAGCCAGTTCGAGCGTCGGTGCGGTGGCGATCGACAACATCGTGCCGCGCTACGCGATCGGGACCGAGGAATGCACGTTGGTGGTCACCGGCAGCGGCTTCGCCGCCGACTCGGGGCTGACGATCGGCGAGGTCGCCTTCCCGGCCCGGGATCCCGCGCTGCGCTTCGTGGACGGCGGCACCCTCGAGGTGAAGCTGCCTCCGCTCGACGGCCGCGATTATGGCATGGCCGCCGCGACGGTACGGAACGCGGACGGATCGACGGGCACCCGCTACGGCGCGATGGTCTACATCTCGACCGTGCAGGGCTATTCGCTCTCGCGCAACAGCTGCAGCCCCGACGGCGGGGTGCGCATCCAGGTGACCGGCGCCGGCTTCATCCCCGGGCAGACCAGGGTCACGGTCGGCGGCCGCGCGGCCGAGGCGGTGCAGGTGGAGAATGTGAACTCGCTCAGCTTCGTGGTGCCGTCCGGCAACTTCGGGACCTACGACGTCGTCATCGAGGTCGCGGGCCACCAGGCGGTGATGCGCGATGCGTTCACCTACACGATGGTCTCGGTCCCGACGGGCCAGGACCTCGAGCTGCAGGGAATCTTTGGGCTCGAACTCGACAACGACCTGCTGGTGGCGTTCTCCAAGAACAAGAGCGGGCAGGCGGTCCTGCAGAACATCGACGCAAGCGACCCGCTCGGGCTGAAACCGCTGGGGACGTTCTCCGCGAACAACCAGACCGCGTTCTGCTACAACCGCGCGACGAAGGAGCTCTTCAGCGGCGTCGGCGGAGCGGTGCTGCGGATCGACAACAGCAAGCCCGCCGGCAATGCCCAGCGCGAGCTCGTCCACAGCGAGCGGATCACGCTCACGACGGGCGCGGTGCGCGCGCTCGCCGCCGAGGGCGATGTGCTCGCCGTCGGGACCGACCAGGGAATCGAAATCTTCACCCGGACTCCGTTCGGAACCTTCCTCGGAAAGCGCACCATCCGCGTCGACGGCGGGGTGGGGGCGCTGGCGCTCGCCGGTCGCTACCTTCTGGATGCGGAGAACATCGTCGGGGAGAACGTCCTCTGCGTGCGCGACCTGCTCGGCACCGATGACGAGCCGGTCGGGGCGCCGTTGCTGCTGGCCTCCGCCGCGACGCGCATCCAGCGCGTTGGCAACCTCGCCTTTGTCGCCTGCCGCGATGCGGGGATCGTGCAGGCGGTCGACTTCACCGCCCGCAACCTCCTCGTGGTCGCCGGCACGGTGAACCCGCGCGACGACCTTGCGACGAACTGGACCGCCGGGGTCGATGTGCCCGTCGAGGATCTTCTGGTCGACGGGACGAACCTCTTCCTCGCCTGCGGCGCGGGCGGGGTGCAGGTCTACGACATCGCCGATCTCGCGCATCCGCTCTTCAAGCAATACGGCCGGATGGAGGGTGCGGTCACGGCGGTGCGGGCGGACGATGCCTTCATCTACGCCGGCACCTCCACGGGCCGGATCGGGCTGTTGCCGTACTCCGGACTGGCGATCGACGCCGTGCGCCCGGCCCACGGCGAGCGTGCTGCACTCGAAAGCGCCGTCACCCTGCGCTTCAACAGCATCCTCCAGACCCCGGTGGGTCCGGGTCTGTTCGCGCTGACCGACGGCGGTGGCACGGCGGTGGAGGGCAACCTCATCCACTCGATCGAGGGCACGGGGTCGTTGCTGACCTTCCGCCCGTCTCGCACGCTCCAGCCGGACATGGACTTCTCCATCACGCTGCGCGGTGTGGTGGTGGACGGCACCGGCCACGAACTGGCGGTCCTCAGCGACGTTGCCGGCCGGAGGCTGATGAACGACTTCAAGAGCCGGTTCCGCACGGTGTCCGTGCCCGGTGCACTCCAGCCGGTCGTCGAAAGCGTCAGTCCGGCCTACGGCTTCGCGGAGGGCGGCGATGTGGTCACCCTGCTCGGCGCCAACTTCGGCGCGGATTCGAAGGTGTACTTCGGCGATCTCGCGGGCACGGAGGTGGCGGTGTTCGACAATGGCACCCGCCTCACGGTGAAGGCCCCGGCCGGCGCCGGGCTTTCCTCGATCCGGGTCGAGAACCGCGGCGGCTTGTCCGCGCTCAGCCTGTTCTCCTTCACCTATCTTGGCGTGCCTTCGCTCGCCGCGGACGGGGTGCTCCCGAACAGCGGCACGATGGCCGGCGGCGAGCGCGTGACGATCAGTGGCGCGCATTTCTTCCCCGGCACGAAGGTGTACTTCTCCGGCCGTGAGGCCCGCGAGATCGCGGTGACCGGCTCCAACCGGCTGACCTGTGTGACGCCCGACGGCGTGATCGGTGCGGCCCAGGTGACGGTCGCGAATTCGCTCACCCGCACCTACACCTCGGCGCCGACCGAAGCCTACCGTTTCACGGTGCCGACCGCTGCCACCACGGAGCTGTTGGTCGCGGCGGACTATGCGCTCGCGGCCTCCGATCTCCGGCGCCTGATCATCGGCGTCAAGGGCTCGCAACTCCTCGTGCTCGACGCCACCAACCGGCTCTTCCCGTCGACCCGCGGCCGTTTCGAGTTCGGCAGCAGCGTGCCAACGCACGTCTCGCATGATGGCGCCATCGCGTTTGTGACCTTGGGCAACGAGCTGAGCCTGGTCGGCCTCTCCGATCCGGCCTACCCGCAGGAACTCCTGCGCAAGCGCTTCAGCCTCGACACCGTGCTCCGCAAGACGAGCCCGGTGGCCGGATTCCTCGTGGTTTCCGCGGACCTCTCCGTCCAGGGAACGGCGGGCAAGCGCAGCACGCTCCTCGTCCTCGACGGGGAGGATCCCTCCTATCCGCTGGTGGCCGAGGTCCTCGCCCCGGCCGACGAGACGATTCTCGACATCCTGCCGATCCCGGGTGCGGAGGCGCATCTCGGCGTGCTCGTCCGTCAGGGCCAGCAGTACCGTTTCGATGTCCGCGACCTCGCGGCCGACGGTGTGCCGGTGGTCGACACGATCGACCTCCCGGCAGACACCAGGAACGTGACGCTCGACGGTCGCCGCCTGGTGGTGACAACCGCCACCGGTGTCTCGGTGGGAGATATCGACGGGGCGTCCGCTCCGGCGCAGGTGATCGCCGGCAAGTTCCAGACGGCGCTGTTGCGCACCAGCTTCCTGTTTGCGGCCGAGGGCTCGCGCATCGGCGTCTACGATCTCGGCGGCGGCACGGCCTCGTTCAAGACCTGGGTCACGACCGAGGCCGAGGTGCGCGGACTGTTCGAGAGCGACGGCGTGGTCTTTGCGCAATTGCCCGACAGGGTGGCGACCGCGGCGGTGCCGTATCCCTATCCGGTGATCCAGTCGGTGTCCGCCGGGCCCGCGACGATCCCCGTGGGCCGCGGGATCACCGTCCGCTTCCCGCTCGGCACGCTCGGGCAGGTTCTGCAGTCGACCCAGTTCAAGCTTTCGGTGGCGACCTCGACGACGGCGTCCTACGCCGCAGTCCCGACCGACAACTGGGTCTCGGTCACGCCGGTGCAACCCTGGCAGGCGGGCGACCGCGTTCGCCTCGAGTGCGCGCCGGCCGACGGACCGTTGCAGGGCGATGAGCTCAAGCCGGCCGTCCTGGTCGACGCGACGGCGCGGGTGGACCGGTTTGGCGATGCGGTGATCGGCCCGCGCCTGGTGCGGAGCGAGGGATCCCGCGTCCAGATTTCGGTTTCCGGCAACGGTTTGACCGCGGTCGAGGCCGTGCAGGTGGGCGGGAAGCGCGTGGCCTTCACGGGCGCGGCGCAGGGCCAGCTTACGTTCGAGATCACCCCCGCCGCCTTGGGCGACCGGGCCAAGGTCGAACTCGTCTCGCGCGACGCTGCGGGCGAGTCCATCCGCGGCATCGGCAGCATCAAGGTCGTCGCGCCGCTCACGATCGACGCGGTCGAGCCGATCACCGCGGGCTATCTCGCCGGCACCACGGCCACGATCACGGGCGGCGGCTTCACCCGCGACATGAAGCTCTACGTCTACGGCGACGGCGAGCAGCGCCCAGCGGTGGCGACGCCCATCGTCTCACTGACGGGAATCAACTCGTTCACATTCCCCGTCCCGGCGGGCGAAACACCGCTCACCATCGAACTGCTCGGCACCGACGGGGTGACCTGCCTGCGCACCTCCGCGATCCGGCGCGAGGACAACGAGGCCCCGCGGGTCGTCGAAGTCCTACCGGCTGCTCCGGCTCGGGGCGTGCCGCTCGATCAGTCCTTCACGGTCCGCTTCTCGGAGCCGATCGACACGGCCAATTTCAACGCCCGCAACCTGGGGCTGTACGCGGTGCCTTACGTCGCCGGCAGCACCACGCCGCCTGCCAAAACAGCTGTGCCGCTCGATGCTGAGCTCGCATGGGACGTCAACAACACGATGGTCGAGCTGCGTCCGCGCACTCTGCTGGAAGGCTCGAAGATCTACACTTTGTACTTCACCGGTGCGATCGATCAGAGTGGGAAGAGCAACCCGACGGCGGACTCGCAGTCGTTCGTCAAACGGTACCTGACGGTCGACTCAACCGCTCCCGTGGTCGAGCTTCTCGCGCCGCCCGCCGAGCTGGTGTCCGGCGCGGTGGTCGAACTGCAGGCGCGGATCACCGATGACCTCCAGGGGGTCAGTCTGTTCTCCGATTCTTCGACGGGGCCGATCGAGGAGGGCGTCACGGCCGGGCGCGTGACCTTCGATCTCGGCGGTTCCAAGTTCACGGCGAGTTCCTTCACCGGAGGAGTCGCGAAAGTCTCCGCGCCCGGGCCCGGACAGC
>JAEXPG010000576.1 GCA_023447015.1 Verrucomicrobiota bacterium | reverse complement strand
GCGCAGGCGCTGCTCGCGCAGCTGCGCGCGGCCGGCCGGCCGGGGCTGATCCTCGCCACCGGCGGCACGACCGGCGAACCGAAGCTGGTGCTGCACGATCTCGCGGCGCTGCTGGCGACCGTGCCGGTGAAGCAGAGCCCGGCGCGGCGGATCATGCCGTTGATGCGGTTCGACCACATCGGCGGGCTCGACATGGCCTGGCGCGCGCTGGGCAGCGGGCACGTGCTCGTGGCGCCGCCGGCGGAGCTTTCGCCCGAGGCCGTGGCCGCCACGGTGGCGCGCCACCTCGTCGAGGTGATGCCGGCCACCCCGAGCTTCCTCAACCTGCTGCTCGCCGCCGAGGTGCACCGCACCCATGCGCTGGGCTCGTTGCGCATCGTGCCCTACGGTGCGGAGCCGATGCCCGCCGGCCTGCTCGCGCGGCTGCGCTCGGCCCTGCCGAAGGTCGACTTCGTGCAGCGGTTCGGCACCAGCGAGACGGGCGCGTTGCCCGTGACCGGGAGCGGCGCGGGCCTGCAGCTCGGGGACGACTCGGCCGGTTTCCAGTGGAAGATCGTCGAGGACGAGCTGTGGGTGCGCAGCCCGGCCCAGGCGCTCGGCTACCTCGCCGGCGAGGCCGGCGGACTCGGGCGCGACGGCTGGTTCCGCACCGGCGACCTCGCCGAGCGGCTGCCCGACGGTTCGCTGCGCGTGCTCGGCCGGCGCGAGGAGCTGATCAACGTCGGCGGCGAGAAGGTCCTGCCCGCGGAGGTCGAGGGCGTGCTGCACGCGCATCCGCACGTGGCCGACTGCCGCGTGTTCGCCGAGCGCAACGCGCTGCTCGGCCAGGTGGTCGCCGCGGAGGTCGTCTGGCGCGGTCCGGAGACCGATCCGGTCGCCGTGAAGCGTGCGCTGCACGAGTTCGCCGGCGGGCGGCTGCCCCGCCACAAGCTGCCCACGAGCGTGCGGCTCGTCGCCGCGATCACCGCCACCCGCAACCTGAAGAAGAGCCGCGTCGCCCCCGCCCCATGAAACAGCTCGTCATCCTCGGCGCCGGCGGCTTCGGCCGCGAGGTGCTGGACTGGGCCCGCCAGTCCGAGGCGCACGGCCGCGACTGGGTCGTGAAGGGATTTCTCGACGACAACCCGCACGCGCTCGACGGTTTCGCCGCCGGGGCGCCGCTGCTCGGCCCGATTTCCACGCACCAGCCGGCGGCCGACGAGGTGTTCGTCTGCGCGATGGGCGTGATCGCCGCCAAGCGGCGCTGCGTGGAGACGCTGCGCGCGCGCGGCGCCGAGTTCACCCGGGTGGTCCATCGCACCGCGGTGGTCTCCGGGGCGGCGGTGCTCGGCGCGGGCGTGATCCTCTGCCCCGGCAGCATCGTGACGTCGGGCGCGCGGCTTGGGGACTTTGTCGCGGTGAACCTCAACTCCACCGTGGCGCACGACGCCGTGGTGGGCGACTGGAGCCAGCTGCACTGCCATGTCGACATCACCGGTTTCGTGGTGCTCGGCGCGGGCGTGCTGGTCGGCAGCCATGCGTCGGTGCTGCCGCGGGTGCGTGTGGGCGACGGCGCCGTGGTGGGCGCCGGTGCGACGGTGATGCGCGACGTGCCCGCCGGGGCCACGGTCTACGGTGCGCCGGCCCGGGTGCTGGCCGTGCGCGGCGCGGAGGAGGCGAATCATGGCTGAGACGAAACGACGGTGGTGGTTGCGTTGGTCGCTGCTGGTGCCGGTGGCGGTGCTGGTCGCGGCGGCGGCGTTGCAGAGCCTCGCGGTCTTCCGCGAGACCCCGAAATCCCGCGGGGCGCATCTGGCCGAGCACGTGCCCTCGAGCCTGCCCGGCTGGCGCGTGCGCAACCTGCCCCTCGGCGAGACCGAGGCCGTGCGCAACGCGGTGGTGAAGACCCTCAACTACGACGAGGTCGCCTATCGCGAGTACGCCCGCGGCGGCGTGGTCTTCGGCGTCTACGTGGCGTACTGGGGCGCGGGCAAGATGCCCACGCGTCTCGTCGCCTCGCACACCCCCGACCGCTGCTGGACCGAGAACGGTTGGACCTGTCAGGAGATGCGGTTCCGGCAGACCATCGAGGTCGACGGGAAGGCGTTGCCGCCGGTGGAGTGGCGCCGCTTCCTGGCCCCGGGCAGCACGGCGCCGACCTATGTCTTCTACTGGCATCTGGTCGATGGACAGGTGCTTGACCAGGGCGGGCGTTTCAACGCGGTGCCGCATCCCCTCCACTGGTGGAAGGACGCCGTCCAGCAGGCGGTCCGCGGCAGTCGCGAGCAGTATTTCATCCGGATCACCGCCAACGTGCCGTTCGAGAAGATCGCGGCCGATCCCGGCTTCGCCGAGGTGTTGCGCGGGTTGCAGCGGCTGACGGCCGCCGCCGCTCCGCTGCTGCCGGCCGCGGGCGGGTGAGGCGGGCGGAGGACGGAGGACGGAAGACGGAAGACGGAGGACGGAGGGCGGAGGACAGAGGGCGGAGGGCGGAAGTGTAAGGTGTAAGGAGGGCGGAAGGTGCTCGTTCCTGATTTCCTGAGTTCCACATTCCTTCTTTCGCGCTTTGTGATCTTCGTGTGCATGGTGGTTCAGCTTTCGCCCGAGGCCGAATGGGGCCACGTCAGCGCCGTGGCCTAC
>JAEXPG010000365.1 GCA_023447015.1 Verrucomicrobiota bacterium | reverse complement strand
CCCCTTTGCGCGGGCGCCCGCCCCGGATGCGGGCCGGGCGTCTCTGTTTCAGGGCGGAACTCCCCTTCGGTTGATTTGCCTGCGCCGCTGCGTGGCCGTTCCACTTGAGTCTGCGGAGATCTAGGTGACGAGGTTGTGCTCCTGCCAGGGATCTTCGCGCAGATCGAAACGGAGCCACGGCCGGCCGTCGTCGGTGTCGACGCGCAGCTCATCGCGGGAGCGCACGCCCGTCCAGCGGAGCGGGCACTGCTTCTCGAACGGCGGAACTGAGGGCATGCCCAGTGGGATCGCCCGCTCGGCATCGGGGGCGAGGGTGCGCAGGTCGGAGCCCGCCCATCCGGCGGGAACAGCCGCTCCGGCGAGCGCGAGCGCCGTGGCCGGCAGATCGGCGAGGCTGGCGGGGGTGCGGATGCGTTGTGGTTTCACCCCCGGCCAGCGGGCCAGCAGCGGTACGCGGATCGATTCCTCGTAGGGCCAGCCCTTGCGGAACAACCCGTGGCCGCCGTGCATGTCGCCGTGGACGGAAGTGACGAAGACCGCGGTCGTCTGGAGGTCGACCTGGGCGAGGAGGCGCCCGATGGCGCGATCGGTCGCCTCGAGATGGCGGTAATAGCCGGAGAGTTCGCGGCGGACGGTCGCCTCGATTTCGCCGCCGCGGGGCACGTTGGGCGCGAGCGTCAACTCCGCGGGATCTCGCGGGGCGATGTCGGCCGGGGTGGCGGCGCCATAGGGCGGATGCGGCGGTTCGAGACTGACGACGAGAAAACGCGGGCGGGACGCCGGTGCCCGGGGGCTGGCGGACGAGTCGCTCGTGGCGGCGGACGCCTCTGGCGCGAACGACCGGCGGCACAGCCACTCGGCCGCCCGGTCGCAGACGATGTCGGACTGATAGCCGGGAAACTGCACCGCCTCGGGAAGGCGGGTGCCCTGGAACCAAGGGTCGTTGAGCAGGAATCCGCTCTCGAATCCCTCCCAGAACGCGAAGCCGCCCCGGTCCTCGGGGGCGACGACCTGGCGGGCATGTGCTTCGCCGACGACCGGGGCCCGCGGGTCGCGGCGGGCGAGGTGCCATTTGCCGAAGAACGCGGTCTCGTACCCAGCGGACTCCAGCCGACGGGCGACGGTTTCGGCGTCGCGCGGGAGCGGATCCCAGTAGTCGGCGACCCCATTCTGTGGTGACAATTTTCCGGTGAGCAGCAGCGCGCGGGCGAAGGGACCGAAGGGGTGGTTGCTGAAGGCCTGATCGAAGACGATTGCCTCGCGCGCGAGGGCGTCGAGCGCCGGGGTCCGGGCGTTGGGATCACCGGCGAAACCGCAGGCCTGCCCCCGCCACTGGGTGGTGACGATCCAGAGGATGTCGGGGCGGTCGGTGGGCATGCTGGGTGGGCGGCTATTCCGGCCGGCGGGTTGATGCTGCCGCGGGCTGGTCGATGCGGATGTCGAGCCGACTGGGCTTCGACGGAAACTTCGGCCGATAGTGGCCGGTGATGGTCCAGGCGAAGAGCACGTCCTCTTCCTGTGCTCCGCGGCCGATGTTGTGGACCAGGAGCGGGGCCCCGGACTTCCCGGTGCGATCGGAGACGACACCGATATGCACGAGACCGTTGCCCAGATCCCAAGTGACGATGTCGCCGGCGTGGAAACCGGCGGGCTCGCGGCCGACCTCGAGGGCCCATCCCTGGCGGGTGAAGAAGGTCTGGAGGTTGGGCACGCGCCGGTGGTCGATGTTGGCGTCGGGTTTCTTCAGACCCCACTTCCTCGGGTAGGCGGTGAAGTTGGCGCGCATGTCCTCGTGCACAGCCCGCTGGAGGTCGAAGTCGTGCGCCGTGCGCAGGGCGCGGACCACCGCGTCGCAGCACACGCCGGTGGACTTGGGGACGTCGCCGCCGGGATAGGCGAGTCTGGTGTAGGCAGGGTCGTAGCCGGTGGTGACGCCGACCTGCGCGCGGGCGGCGTCGGCCAGGGGGTCGGCGCGGAGGAGTGCGGCGGCGAAGACTCCGAGCAGGGCGATTGCGCGGAGTTCGCGGCGGAGCGGCATCGGGAGGAGTGGTCTCATGCTGCTCACGCGGGCGTCGGTTGTCGGGCCGCGGTACCTCAGCTGCCGGGTTTCTCGGCGGGCAGGGCGGCGAGCTCGGGCGGCAACTGATCGGCCGGGAAGGTCGGGAAGCTCAGCTGCAGCAGCGGGTACGAGGGAACCGAGAACTTGGTCTTCCCTTCGCTGCGATCGACCAGCATCGCCACGCCGGCGACCACGCCGCCGCGCGACTGGACGATGTCGAGGCACTCCTGGACGCGGCCCCCGCGGGTGACGACGTCCTCGACGACGAGCACGCGCTCGCCGGTGGCGATCTTGAAACCGCGGCGCAGGACCAGCTTGTCGTTCTCCTTCTCGGCGAAGATGAAGCGGACCTTCGAGCGGCGGGCGACCTCCTGGCCGATGACCAGGCCGCCCATCGCCGGGGCGAGCACAGTCGTGTAGGACACGCCGGCCGCTTGGAGCTTGGCGACCAGCAGTTCGGCGAGGCGCTCGACCTCGGGCATGTACTGGCACACCTGCGCGCACTGGAAGAAGTGCCCGCTGTGCAGCCCGGAGCGGAGGACGAAGTGCCCGCGCAGCAGGGCGCGGGTGCGGGTGAAGATGTCGAGACCTCGGTTTGCGTGTCGGCCATGGGCGCGACGGTGGAGAGTCCGCGCGGTTTTGAAAATCCATTTTGCGGGACCATCCCGCCCCTTGGCATTTCGCGAACTGGCCCTACTGTCCCCGTCCATGCCGTTCGCGCCCCCACCGCTGGAAGACGAACTCGGAGACATCCTGGACAAGGCGATCCGCCATGCCGGGCTGACCGAGGCGCAGCTGGCTGCGGTCACCGGGATCGATGCCGGGCGGATCAAGGACGCCGAGGACTACCGCTACGATTTCACCTGCGCCGAGCTGCAGAAGCTGGCGATCGCGCTCGGCCTGAACGAAGTGGGGGTGTGCGCGTTGGGCGAGGGGAAGTATCCGCTGCCGGCGCTGCCTCCGCTGCCCTTCGCGCTGCATACCATCGCATTGCCCTACGGGATCGGGCGGGTGAACGCGTTCATCCTCGAGAACCCGGTGACGAAGGCGACGCTGCTGGTCGACACCGTGGATTGCCCCGAGCGCTTGCTGGCGGCCTGGCCGGCCGGGGTGGCGTGGCCCGAGGCGGTGCTGTTGACGCACTGGGACCACGACCACGCCGGTGGACTGCCCGGGGTGCTGCGGCGTTGCCCCCGGGGGGCGGTGCTCGCTCCGGTCGTGCGGGCGGGTTTCTCCGCCGTGGCGGTGGTTGAAGGCGACGAGCGGATCCACGCCGGTTTTCGCATCCGGGTTTTTCGCACGCCGGGCCATACCGCCGAGCACAACGCCTACCATCTTGCCCTCGAAGGCGGTCCGGCCGGCGCTCCGGGCGTGCTGTTCTCGGGCGACCTGATTTTCGCCGGTTCGCTCGGCGGCGCGTTCTATTGCTGCCACGCTCTGCGGCGGGAGGCCCGGCGTGTGGTCGGCGTGTTGCCGCCGGAGACGGTGATCGCGCCCGGCCATGGGCCGCTCACGACCATCGCCAACGAGCGGCGGTTCAATCCGTTCCTCGGTTAGGCTGGGCGGGCGGTGCGGTGCCTGGCGGGTGGTCTGGCGAGTTCTCCGCTCAACCTTGGCGGCCTGGCCGGGGCGGAGCCGACGGTCCTACAGCGGCATCTCGACGTGGACGGCATCGGAGCCCTCGATGCGGGAGAGCTTGTGGGCGTAGCTTTGGAAAAGACCGAGCATGGCCTCGTTCTCAGGAGACACCTGGGCGTGGAGCGAGGCGAGCCCGCGCTTCTTAGCCTCGGCGCGGAGGCGCTCGAAGAGCACGCGAGCCATGCCGAAACGGCGTTTGGTCTCGCGGGTCACGAAGGCGACCTCGGCGCTGCGTCCGTCGGCATCGAGGTAGTAGCGCCCGACCGCCTCGATCACCTCCCGCGGTCCCTGCACTTCGAGGATGCCGAGCGCGAGGTCGCGGGTCTGGTCGACATTGACGAGCTCGTAGGCGCGTTCGCGGCTCATGCGGCTGACCATGTAGCCGTAGCGGGACTGGATGGTCTCCTGCGTGTGGGAGTAGAAAAACTCCTGGAGACGGCGCTCGTCCGAGGGCTGGAGCGGGCGGAGCACATAGGGCTCCTTCTTGAGGAGCAGCTTGATGGGCGCGAGGCCGGCCGGGCTGCGCGGCGGAGCGGAGGTCAGCTTCTCGTACACGGGAACCCAGCGGCGGGCCTTGGCGACGGCGAGGAGATCGGCGCGGTGGTCGGGGTGCGCGATCTGCACGAGTTCGAGCGCCCGCTCGCGGATGCTGCGGCCGCGCAGCGTCGCGATGCCGTACTCGGTCACGACATAGTGGACATCGCCGCGGGAGGCGACGATGCCGGAGCCGGCGGCGAGCTCGGTGACGATGCGCGAGGAGCCGTCGGCGGCGGTGCTGCGGAGGGCGACGATCGGGCGGCCGTCGGGGCAGAGCGCTGCGCCGCGGAGAAAATCGGTCTGGCCGCCGAAACCGCCGACGAACTTGTGCCCGATGGAATCGTCGACCACCTGTCCGGTGAGGTCGACCTGTTGGGCCCCGGCGATCGCGACCATGCGGCGGTTCAATGCGATGGTGGCGGGGTGGTTGACGTAGTCGCTCGGGAGGAAGAGGACCTTGTTGTTGCCGTCGACGAAGTCGTAGAGGCGGCGGGTGCCGACGGCGTAGGCGACGACGGACTCGCCCTTGTGCTGGCCCTTGCGCCGGTTGGTCACGGCGCCGCACTCGAGGAGTTCGTGAAGCGAGTTGCCGAGGCGGTCGGAGTGGATGCCGAGGTGCTGGTGGCCGCGCAGCGCGGCGGCGATGGCCGTGGCGGGAGCGGTGGTGCCGATGCGCAAGGTGCTCTCGTTCTCGACGAGGAGCGCGACATGGGCGGCGATCTGTTCGTCGGCTTTGTCGGGTGGCGCGCTGGGCGACTCCGGCAGCTCGGCGGGCGCCTCGAGGACGGCGGCGAAACGGTTCCAGTCGACGCGCGTCTCGCCGGCGGTGCGCGGCAGGCGGGGGTTGACCTGGGCGATGACAAGGGGGGCGGTGTCGACTGCGGCGCGGGTGATGTCGCAGGAGACGCCGAGAGAGCAGCGTCCGGCCTTGTCCGGCGGGGTCACCTGCACGAGCGCGACGTCCAGTGGAAGGATACGCTGGCGGAAGAGCGACGGGATCTCGAAGGCGTAGGCCGGCGTGTAGTCCGCCCGGCCGGCGGCGAGCGCGTGCTGGACGGCGGGCCCGAGGTAGAGGGAGTTGGCGTTGAGGTGTCCGTGGAAACGCTCCTCGACCCAGGGCGAGGCGCCGAGGGTGAGCAGGTGGACCAACTCGACATCGACAAGATGTTCGGGCCGCGCGAGGAGGGACTCGACCAGGGCGAGCGGGGTGGCGGCGTACGAGCCGAGGAAGACGCGGCTACCGGGCCGGACGAGGGAGGGCCAATCGTCGGCTTGCAGGGGCTGCGGGGGAAGCTTGCGGTTTTTGGCGGCCACGAGCAGGAAGGCTGGCTGGGAGATTGTCACCGACGGCTGCGGACGCGAGCGGGAAGGAATCGTGGCGGGCGAGTGCTGCTGGCGGCGGGACGGCGCGTGGTGATAGCACGGGCCGCGACGGATTAGGGTGGGTTGTATCTGGGGCTTGAACGGGGGCCGGAAGGTGAAAGTGCTCGCCTGGCGAGACAGGCCGGCATCAAGACGGACGGCGTCCACCACCAGGTCCGCTGCTCCAGCGTACCGAACCGCAACCCTGAACTCGAGGATCCGTTGTATGACTCCGATACACTCCGCACTCCCGCTTGCCGCTGCCATGGGCGACTCCTCCCGGGGGCTCCTGTCGATCTCCTACGAACTCTTCGGCCTGATGATGATCCTCTCGGTGTTGGGCGTGATGTGGCTGTTGAAGCCGAGGCAGAGTGCACCGGTTCGCGGAGGTGATCGGCGGCGGGGGCAAGTGCCGGAGGCTGCAAGCGCCGCCAGGACTGGCGGTCCGATCGTCGCACCCGGGACCCCGCCGCCGGTCGTCGCTGTGATTGTGGCCGCGGCACACGAGTGCATGACCGAGTCGGAGCACGTCGTGGCGATTCACCCCGCCGGTGTCGGTTGGGAATTCCACGGGCAGGGGTATGCCTGGTCGCTGGAAGGACGCCGCGATATCATCGAGAGTCGGCGGGGAGTGTAGCGGATTTGTCGACCGAACGGCTCGCGCGACGACATCGGCCAGGACTCTGGTTGGGGCTCGTGTCTGCGCTGTTGCGCAAGACCTTGTCGCCTCTCAGTCCCCCGTGGTGTGAGGCGACGGAACGAGAGCCGGTGGGCTCTAGCAGGGGGCATCGACAGGACTCTGGTGGAAGGACTCGCCAGCGCGGTTTGGGGCCGGTAGCTCGTTCTGCATGCTTATCGAACTGCTGATGCTGGCCGGGGGATTGGCGCTGGTGGTCAAGGGAGGGGAGTTTTTTGTGGCGGCGGCGATCCGCATCGCGGAGTTCCTGCGGTTGCCACGGGTCGTGGTCGGATCGACCCTCGTGAGCCTCGCGACGACCACGCCGGAGTTGGTTGTTTCGGTGATGGCGGGGTTGCACGGCGAGTCGGGGCTGGCGATCGGCAACGCCGTGGGTTCCTGCGTGTGCAACATCGGGTTGATCCTCGGTGTGACGGGGTTGCTCGCGACGGTGCAGGTGTGCTGGCGGACGTTGGTTCTACCCTTCGCGGTGATGGTGGGTCTGGGGGCGCTGCTGGTCGTGATGACGCTCGACCAGACGCTGTCCCGGACGGAGGGACTCGTGCTGGTCGGACTGGGGGTCGGCTACTTCGTCTTTGATTTTTGGCGTCACTGGGCGGATCGCTGCGGCCCCTCCGCTGCGGAGGCGGCCGAGAGCGAGGCGGACCGCGTCGCGGCTCGCTGGGCGTGGGTGCGGACCCCAGCCGGTTCGGTGGTGCAGTTCATCGTGGGGGCGGCGATCGTGGTCGCAGGCAGCCGTTTGTTGGTCGAGGGCGCGAGCGGGGTGGCGCTGCGGCTGGGGATCCCGGCGATCGTGGTCGGACTCACGGTGGTGGCGGTGGGGACTTCGTTGCCGGAGTTGGTCACGGCGATCACGTCGGCGAGGCAGGCGGTGGGCGATCTCGCGGTGGGCAACGTGCTCGGGGCGAACATCGCGAACCTCTCGATCATCGTGGGCACCGCAGCGGCGATCCATGCCGTAGGGCTCGACCGGATGACGCAGCTGATCAGCTTTCCGGCGATGATCGCGGTGATGCTGGTCTTGCCGCCGTTACTGCTGGGCAAACGGGGGCTGGGCCGGCGGCAAGGCACCGTGTTGCTCGGGCTCTATGTGGCGTACCTG
>JAEXPG010000333.1 GCA_023447015.1 Verrucomicrobiota bacterium | reverse complement strand
GCGCGGCGAGGCGGGCGGGGGCGGGTTTTTCGAGGGCGCCCTGCGGGGGCGCCGCGGTGGCGACGAGAAGGAAGCGCCGGAGCACCTGCCAGTCGGCGCCGTCGAGGGAGGCCTCGAGGCGGGCGAGATGCGCGCCGGGCGGAACGGCGCCGGCGATCTCGAAGCGGCAGGCCGGGGTGCCGTCCGGCAGACCGAGTGCGGCGACGACATCGGGCCGGGCGGGGCCGGGCGGGGCGCGGAGAACCGTGTCGGCGCAGACGAGCCGGAACTGCGGCGGTTGGCTGGCGCCGGGCGCGGCGCACCAGCCTTCGAGGGCGATGCGGCCGGCCGGGGCCTGGAACGGTCCGGGCGTCTCGATCTCGTGGCGGAAGGCGGCGCTCACGCCTTCGGACCTCCCCGGCCGCGCAGTGCGCGCTCAAGGGAGCGCAACGGTGCGGTGTAGCGCCAGCTCCGTGACGCCTGCATGGCCCGGCGTTCGGCGTCGAGTTGCGCGATCCGGGCCTGGCGGTCGGCCGCCAGCGCCTCGGCACCGGCCAGCGCGCGGCCCTGCGCGGCGTGGTGCGACTCCAGCTCGGCGAGGCGGGCGACCAGGGCGGCCTCGTTCCGGCGGGCGTCGGCGAGCGTGGTCTCGAGCGCGGCGTGGGAGTGCTGGAGACTGCGATGGTCGGACTCGAGGGCGAGGTGGTTGGCCTCGATCCGGTCGTGCGCCTGGAGCGCCTGGTCGGCGAGCCGCTGGGTTTGCGCGACCAGCTCCTGCTGCGCGGCGAGCCGGGTCCGGAGGTCGTCGCACGCGTCCTCCAGTTCCATGAGCTGGACCTGGGCGAGGATGAGCTGACGGCGCAGCGCGGAGCCGGAGTTGGTGTCGGGGCGGCTTTCCGAGGGAGGCGTCATCGGTGCTGAGGAAGCGGGGTGGCGGCGGGGAGGGGAAGCCCGGAAGCGGCGGGGTTACTCCTCGTCCTCGGCCGCGATGCGGACTCGGCCGTTGTGGTCGAGCTCGAAGGTCTCGCGGCGCGGGCTGCGCGGCGCGAGGGGCAGCAGGAGCGCGCCGAGGAAGACGAAGCCGCCCGCGGCGAGGAAGAGCGCCCAGTTTTTCGCGAGTTTCGCGGCGTACCACGACCAACGACCCATCTCGACCGGGTGGGTGAACGCGCCCCAGGTGCCCAGCGCGGCAGGGCCGGCGACGATCACCACCGGGTCGGCCGGGCGCACGAGGTTGACGGTGCGCCAGCGTTCGCCGGTGGAGGTGTCGAGTTCGAGCGGGACCAGTTCGCCGGTGCGGGTGGAACGGAGGGCGAACGGGAAACGCGCTGTGCCGAGATCGCCGGCGACACTGAAGCGCAGCACGCCCGTGGCGGACGGCGGCAGCGGCAGGCTGATGAAGACGGTGCCGCCCTCGGCCTGCGCCGCCGGCCCGCCGGCCCAGGCGGGGACATTCGGGGTGGGCAGCGAGAACTGGTTGCGCTGGAGCGGGGCGAAATCGTCGGTGGTGGCCGGGCCGCTCTGGACGGTGACCGTGGACTGCAGGTTGACCGGCAGCAGCGCGCGCAGTTGCGGCGAGGCGAAGTGCAGGACGGCGGCGATGTTGTCCTGGGCGGGCAGGGAGGCGTTCGCGGCGGTGGGATCCGCGGCGCCGGCGGCGGGCCGGAGCGTGTGTTCGATGACGGCCTGCCGTCGGGCGTCCTGATCGAGGCGGGCGGGCAGGTCGCGGACGAGGGCGTTCTCGACCCGGAGGTGGAGCCCGGTGACCAGCACGGCGATCCAGGCGACGGTGAAGACGGTGCGCACCGGCAGGCTCTGCCAACGCAGATGCCAGAGCTGGGTGAGGGTGGCGAAGCTGAGCGCGATCAGCACGAAGAGCAGGTCCTGCACCGCCCCCATCGTGCCCCAGCGGCGCGGCGCCCCGGCGGCCGCCAGCCAGAGGATGGTGAGGACGCCGGCGGCGAAGAGGGCGGCGAACGGCGCCAGCGAGTGCTTGCGGTCGCCATCGCGGGCGGCGATCGCGAGGCGGATGGCGAGCGGGCCGAGGAGGATGAGCGAGAGCCCCGGCAGTGCCGTCCACGGTTCCGCGAGCGCCGCGGTGAGCGACATGAACGACGGCCAGTGGAGCGTGGCCAGGCGGCCGGGATAGAACCACAGGTGGGCGACGATACCCACCGCCGTGAGGCCGAGCACCGCCAGATCGCGGCCGCGGCGCACGCGGGTGGTGCAGGTCCGCAGCGCGGCGACGCCGCCGACGGTGAACGAGACCACGACCACCCAGTCCGCCGCGGTGTTGGCCGCCAACAGCGAGAGGGCGGCAAGCCACCAGATGGCGGAGGTCAGGTTGCGATCAAGGAGCGCCCAGGCGGCCGGCAAGGCGAGCAGGAGGGCGAGGCGGTCCGGCAGGGCGGAACCGGCGAGCGATTGTTCCCAGCCCAACGGCAGCGCAAGGAAGAGACCGGCGCCCACCGCCGCCGCCCAGATCGCGATCCAGCTCAGCCGCCGGGCCCCGGCGGCGAGGAGCAGGGCGAACGTGCCCGCGAGGAGCGCGGCGTTGAGGACCGTGGTGATGCGGTCGTCCCATTGGCGATTGGCGTGGAGGAGCGCGCCGAGCGTGGCGCGGGCGAGGAGGGGGAAGTCGGTCGGCGTCGCGGACTTGGAGAGCACGACATTGCCCTGGGCCCATTCAGGCACCAGCTCCGGAAGGCCGCTGCGCCATTGCGCGGGATCCGGCACGGGGCTGCCGAAGTTGAAGATCAACCAAAGTTTCCCGCCCAGACCGACGAGCATGAGCCCCAGGAGGCAGCACGGCAGAAAGTACTGGAAAAGGTTGAGTCGGCGCAGCACGGCAGGGTCCCGATCCATAACGGCCGGCCGGCCGCAGGCAACGGCTGTTTCGTTCCGGAGCGGATGCGGGCTATTCGCCCGCTGGGCGGGTCGGCTGGAGGCTGAACGAGCCGAGCATGGCCCAGTCGTAGGCCCAGTTGCCGTCGGGACCGGGAGTGGTTTCGAAGAGCAGCTCGGAGTCGGGGGCGACGTCGATGGCGAGCTCGAGTTTCTGCAGGCCGCGATCGGCGGGGTGGTCGCGGGGGTTGAGCAGGCGCTGGAAGAGCGTGCGGCGGGAACCGTCGCGGCGGATCTCATGGAGCGCGAAGTCGACGCCGTTGGTGGCCTCGTTGGCGGGCCGGCCCGCGTAGGCGGCCTCGTGGATCAGGAACTCGGCCCGCACGGTGCACCGCGGGGCCGGGGGCGCGAACCATTGCCGCGAGGTGGGGTGGATGCTGAAGAAGCGCCGGCCGGCGATGTCCGGGGTCGAATAGCTGAAGGTGGAGAAGCTGCGCAGCGGCAGCGGCGAGAAGCCCCGGAACAATTCGAGGTGTTGCGGGGTGAGCCGAGCCAAGTCGATGGTCCGCTCTTGCAGCGGCTCCTGTTCGACGCGGCCGATGAACTGGTAGAGATGGAACGTGGAGTCGTGCTCGAGGTAGGGGCGCCCGGGGACGGCGGTGGCGAGGATCGCCGCGCGGTTGTCGAACGTCGCCACCCGCCGGTAGCGCAGGGGGCCGACCTCGCTGGTCACGGTCGGGATGCGCTTCAGCTCGTGGGGGCGGAGTACGACCCACGTGGGGACGAGGGCGGAGACGATGTCGTTCCAGTCGGCTCCTTGGCGGCGGATCTGCGCCGTCATCTCGCGCGAGGACATGCCCGGAAAGTCGTAGGTCTTCAGCTCCGAGAAGAATCCGATGTAGCCGAGCGACTCGGTGAAGACGGTGTCGCCCGGTGTGGCGTGGGCGTGCAGCCACTCGCCGAGCTGGCGGCGCACGCCGGTCTCGACGAGGCGCTGTTGGGCGGCCAGTTGGCGGCCGGAGGCGAACAGCAGGCAGGCCGCGCCACCGAGGCCGACGGCGGCGGCGCCGAGGACGGCGCCGCGCGCGCGGGTGGGCAGACGGGCCCACGCGCTCAGCTGCGAGAGCGCGCCGGCCAGCGCGATGGCGCCGAAGAGCGCCACGCCGGGCAGGTACCAGGGAAACGGGAAGTACGGGAAATAGGTCAGGTACACGGCGCCGCCGTAACAGACGAACGAGGCGGTACGCGTCGCCCGATCCACACCGGGGCAGAGCCAGAGCAGCGAGGCCAGGAGGGAGACGATCTTGCCCAGGGTGAGCAACAAGGACGGCCAGCCGCCGATGAGGAAATAGGAGGGCAGGTAGAGCGCCTGCAGCGCGGTTTCGTCGCCCTGCCAGAGCCGGACGGGGAGGCACACTGCGGCCTTGAGCAGGCCGGACAGCGAGTGCGCCGGGCTCACGGCGTTTTTGGCGGTGATGGTGTGCGGCACCGGGGTGCCGTAGTACCACCAGGCGCCGAGGAACCACGGCAGGTAGAGCAGCGCGCACAGCGCGCCGGCCTTGGCGAAGACGGCGACGAGCCGGAGCCGGGTCTCGCCGGTTCCCTTGGCATCGTGGAAGACCCACGCCGCCGCGGCCATCAGGCCGATGTAGATGCAGCCGTCGGGGCGGGTCCACATCACGCCCGCCCAGGCGGCGCCAAGATGCAGCACCCGGCGCCGTCCGGTCCTCGCGAGCGCCCACCAGCTGTAGGCTAGGAACAGGAGGAGCAGGCCGGTCTCCATGCCGTTGATCGTGAAGTCGACACTCTTGGCGTCGGTGACGAGCCATGCGGCCAACAGCGCGCCGGCGGCGGCCGTCCATTGGCGGGTCCGGGCGGCGGCGACGAGGAACGCGGCCGCGCCGCCGAAGGCCGCGATGCACATCGCGCGGAAAAGCCAGAGCGCCCCGGTGTCGGAGGAATTGAAGGTGAGCAGGCTCGCCAGCGCCGGCAGCAGCACTCCCAGCGGCGAGGTGAAGGTGTGGAGCCGGTCGCCGTGGTTGAAGACCAGCCCGTGGCCGGTCGCGAGGTTCTTCGACGAACGGTAGGTGATGTAGAAATCCTCCCACACGTGGTCGGTGCAGAGCGCGAAGACCAGGGCGGCCGTGCAGGCGACGAGGAAGGCGATCAGGGGCAGGCGGGACGGACGAGACATCCCCGCGATGCGAGGGAATGTCGGCGACGCTGACAAATCATTCTCGCGGTAGCCGGCGAGATGGCCCGCGGCGCGAGAGGCGCGGGCGTTCGCTACGCCCCGAGGCGCACGGCGGCGGACTGGCCGGCGGCCAGGCAGTCGGAGAGCGAGATGCCGGTGCGGCAGTTGCCGGCGATGAACAGGCCGGGGTGGTCGCGCTCGAACGCCTCCATCGCCGCGGCGAGCGCGCCGAAGGCGACGGTGTACTTCGGGATCGCGAGCGGCACGCGGGAGCAGTGGCGGAAGACCGGGGCGGCACGCACGCCGATCAGCTCGCGCAGCTCGCCGAGGACGAGCGCGTCGAGCTCGGCGTCGGGCAGCGCGGCGTACTCGGGCTGGCGGCCGCCGACGAAGACGGTGAGGAGCACGTGGCCGTCGGGCGCGCGGCCGGGGAAGAGTGTCGACGAGAAGAGCGCGCCCAGGATGCGGCGGTTCTCCTTCGCGGGGACGAGCATGCCGAAGCCGTCGAGCGGGTGCGCGACATCCTCGCGGCGGAAGCCGAGCGCAAGACTCGTCACCGAGGACCACGGCAGCGTGGCGAGCGCGGCGAGGGGCCGGCGACCGGCGATGTCCAGGTGCGCGAGCGCGGCGGAGCCGCAGGTGAAGAGGACGGCGTCGAAGTCGGCGGAGGTTGCGGCGCCCGTGGCGGTGTGGCGGAGGGTGAGTCGCCAGCCGGTGGTGACGCGTTCGGCGGCGACGACCTCGGTGCCGAGCTGGACGGCGTCGCCGAGCTGCGCGGCGAGGGCGGCGGGGAGGGTTTCGAGGCCGTGACGGAAGGAGACGAGGCGGGTCCTGGTGCGCGTGCCGGCCTTCCGTTTGGCTCGCATCAGGGCGATGGTGCCGCGGACGAGCGAGCCGTGGTTCTGCTCGAGCCGCCAGAGGCGCGGGAGGGCGTGGCGTACGCAGAGCTCCTCCGGGGCGCAGGCGTAGACGCCGCCGATGAACGGGTTGACCGCGTAGTCGAGGAACTCCCGGCCGACGCGGCGGCGGGCGAAGGAAGCGAGGGTCTCGTCGGGATTGTCGCGGTTCTGGCTGATGAACGGTTCGGCGAGGACGCGGAGCTTACCGCGGAAGTTGAAGACCGGAGTCGTGATGGCGCTCCAGAGGCTCTGCGGGAGGGCGTTGGGGCGGCCGTGGCGGACGATGAAACGCTTGGCGGCGGCGGGGTTGGCGAGCTGGAGCTCGGGGCCGAGGCCGGCGCGCTCGATCAACGGGTCGAGCGAGGTGTCGCGCAGCAGCGCGGTGTTGGGGCCGGCCTCGACGAGCCAGCCGTCGCGGCGGACGGTGCGGATCGCGCCGCCGGTGCGGTCGGACGCCTCGAACACGGTCACGGCGTGCCCGGCGGCGGCGAGTTCGCTGGCCGCGGTGAGTCCGGTGATTCCGGCACCGACGATGGCGAGGCGTTTCATGGGTTGGCGGAGGCTGGGCTTCTGCGCCGCTCGCGATCGCGGCGCGGATCCTGGCGACAATGGCGACGATGGCGGTGTTGACGAGGTAAACTCTCCGGTGCGGCGGCCTGCGCGGACGGGACCGCCGCGGGAGCGTGCGACGCCGGGGAACATGGAGAGATCTTAATCTCCGGGTAGCGGGGCCTACACGTGGGGCGTGGTAGCGTGGCGGCGCAATCGTATGAATCCATGAACAAAACACTGCTCCTTCCCTTCTTCGCCATCGGCGGCTTCTTGATGGTGTTTCCGTGTCGTCTCCGGGCCGACGACCATCCCCACGATGGTGTCCTCGATGACGACGATCTGAACCAAGTCTGGTCCGTGAACGTCGGCGCCATGGTCCTGGCCGAACCCGTCTCGCCCGGCATCGACAAGTACACCTTCGAGCCGCTGCCCTACGTCGATATCACCTATCGCGGGCGCTACTACCTGAGCGTCGACCGCGGGCTCGGGGCCACGGTGGTGCAGAGCGACGGGTATACGTTCGATCTCGCCTTGAACTACGAGTTCGGCCGCGACGAGAGCGACGCCCGCACGGAGTTGCGCGGCATGGGCGACATCGGTTCCGCGGCGGTGGCCACGGCCACGGCCGGCTACACGCTCGGCCGCTACCAGATCGGCCTGAAGGGCGAGAAGGCCCTCGGCGGTGCGAAGGGCTGGCGGGGGACGCTGAGCGTCGAGCGCGAGTGGGATCTGGGCGGAGGCTTCCAGCTCTCGGCTTCGCCCTACCTGGTCTATGCCGACGGCAAGACCATGCGCGCCTACTATGGCGTGAACGCCGTGCAGGCGGCCCGCTCCGGACGTGCGCAGTACCGCCCCGGCTCGGGGCTCGAGCGCTGCGGCCTCGAACTTACGTTGATGCGCCAGCTCGGGGGCGGGTGGTGTGTGGCGGCGATGGCCGACTTCGGGACGCTTCTGGGCGATGCCCGGAAGAGCACGCTGACCACCAAGGACACCCAGCTGATGGGCGCCGGTCTCGCCGTCTTCTACCGCTTCTGAGTTTTCGGCCATGCCGCTGTTCCGCCCCATTGCGAACGCTTCAGCCCGGAGGATCGGGCACGGACTCCTGTGCGGGGTCCTGCTCGCGGCCTGTTTCCCTGCTCTAGGCGCGGCGTCGCCGGACGGCGCCGCGCCCGCCCTGCGCCTGTTCGAGAGCCCCGAGCTCGAGCGCCTGGTGGCGGTGGTGCTGGCGGAGAACCGAGGGCTGCGCGCGGCCGGGGAGCGATTGGAACAGGCCCGCATCGTTGCCCGCCAGTCGGGTGCGGCGGCTTGGCCGGCGGCGGACCTCTCCGCCGCGGGAACACGGACCGGGCAGCGCGAGACGGGGACTTCCGGCCGCTGGAAACCGGTCAACCGCGCCGAGGGTGGGTTGGCCGTCACCTGGGAACCCGATTTCTGGGGACGAGTCGCGGCGCAACGGCGCGCCGCGGGACGTGAGTGGGCGGCGAGCGAGGCGGACTACCGCGCGACCCGGATGCTGCTGGCCGCCGAGACCGCGGAGGCCTGGCTGGAATGGCGCGTCGCACAGGCCGAGCTGGCACTGCTGGCGGAGCAGCGCCGCTGCAACGAGCAGCTGCTCGCGCTGGTCGAGTCGCGGTTGGCCCGCGGTGAAGGCTCGGCGCTCGACGTGCACCGTCAGCGTTCGCTCGTGCAGAACACGCTGGCCGAAGTCGCCTCGGTGGAACTCCGGCTGGAGCGCGCGGCGCGGCGTCTCGAGGTGCTTGCCGGCGGCAAGGGCGGAGATGTGCTTGACGGGCTGGCGACGCCAGCCGAGCTGCCGGCGGTTCCCGAGAACGGCGGCGTGCCGAGCGCCGACGAGCTGGCGCGGTGCCGCCCGGATCTGTGCGCGGCGATGGAGCGTATCCGCGCGGCGGACGAGAACGTGGCGGTGGCGATCGCCGAGCGGCTGCCGCGGCTCACGTTGTCGCTCGATGGGGTGCTGAGCACGGAGCGGCTGCGGCAGCCCAACCGCCTGACGGCGGTGGCCGGCGGACTGGGACTGGATCTGCCGGTGTTCGATGCGGGCCAGCGGCGCCTCGAGGTGGAGCGCCGGCGCTCCGTGGCGCGGGAGCTCGGCTGGTCCTATGCCGAGCTGCTGCTGGAGGCGGACGCCGAGGTGCGCAACCTCTCCGGCGACACGGGTGGGCTGGGGCGCCGTTGCGCCGCGCTCGCGGAGAGCCGGCGGGCGGCGGCCGCGGCGGTGCGCGAGGCGCGACTGCGGCACCTCGCCGGCCAGGATAGTTTTTTGGCGGTGCTCGACGCCCTGCGGACCGAGCAGGGGATCGGGCGGGAACAACTGCAGGCCGGGCTGGACTGGCGCCTTGCCTGGGTGCGGCTCTGCAAGGCCCGTGGTTACGGCTTGGAGGCAAAGCGATGAAACAGAATTCCCACAAACGAGCCCGCTG
>JAEXPG010000324.1 GCA_023447015.1 Verrucomicrobiota bacterium | reverse complement strand
CCTTGCTCGCGACCCACATCTGGCGCGCGCAGGCGCGGATGCTCGACCCGAAGACCGGCGAGCCGCGCGAGGAGACCCGCCGGCTGTATCGGCACATCGAGGGCGCCCTCGAGACGTTCAACACCATGGGCGTGCGCCTGAGCGACTGGCTCGGCCAGCCCTACGACTCCGGCCTGCCGGTGAAAGTCCTTTCGTTCCAACCGACCCCCGATCTCGCCCGCGACACGGTCATCGAGGCCGTGCGTCCCGCCGTCTTCTGGCAGGACCGCCTGCTCCAGGTCGGCGAGGTCATCGTCGGCATCCCTCCCTCAACCCCGTCCAAATAACCGTGAGCAGAAACACCATCGACTTCGGCATTGACCTCGGCACGACCAACAGCGCCATCGCGGTCGTCTCGGGCACGGGCACCGAGATCATCAAGAACAATCTCGAGGCCGACATCACCCCGTCGGCCGTGTACATCAATCGCAACGGCAACCTCTGGGTGGGCCACAGTGCCCGCGCCAAGGTCGGCGACGAGCGCGCCGAGGGCGATCTGCACCTGGAGTTCAAGCGCCGCATGGGCACGGGGTACGAGTACGCCTTCCGCGCCAGCGGGCGCCGCATGCGCCCGGAGGACCTCTCCGCCGAGGTGCTCAAGTCGCTGCGCGGCGATGTCGCCCAGAAACGCAACGAGCAGATCTCCGCCGCCGTCATCACCGTGCCGGCCGCGTTCGAGCTGCACCAGTGCGAGGCGACCAAGCGCGCCGCCGAGCTCGCCGGCTTCCGCCCCGCTCTCCTGCTGCAGGAACCCGTGGCCGCCGCGCTGGCCTACGGTTTCCAGCGTGTCGAGGCCAAGGCCTACTGGATGGTCTTCGACTTCGGCGGCGGCACGTTCGACGCCGCCCTCATCCGCTCGGAGGACGGCACGATGAGCGTCGTCAACCATGGCGGCGACAACTTCCTCGGCGGTTCCGACATCGATTGGGCCATCGTCGAGCAGTTGCTCGCTCCGCGCGTCGCCAAGGAGTTCGGCGTGCCGGACTTCCGCCGCGGCGTCGAGCGCTACCGCTATGATCTCATCCGCCTGAAGGCCGCGGCCGAGGCGGCGAAGATCGACCTCTCCCGCCGGGAGGCCACGCTGGTCGAGGCCACCCTGCGCAACGTCGTGGGCGAGACCGTAACCTTCGAGACCGAGCTCACCCGCCAGGACATCACGCGCGTCGCCACGCCGATCATCAACAAGGCCGTCACGATCGCGCAGCGGGTGCTCTCCGAAAAGGACCTCGGCCCGGCCGCGGTCGAGCGCCTGATCTTTGTCGGCGGTCCGACGCTCGCGCCGTACTTCCGCGCGATCGTCAAGCAGCGCCTCGGCATCCCGTTCGACTTCAACGTCGACCCGCTCACGGTCGTCGCCCGCGGTGCCGCGGTCTTCGCGGGTACCCAGCGTCTCGCCGGCACGCCGGCCGCCAAGGCCCCGACCCGCGCCAACCGTTTCGCCATCGAGCTCATCTACAAGCCGGTCGGCTCCGAGCCGGATCCGCTGGTCGGCGGCCGCATCTCGCTGCCCGCCGGCGGCTCGGTCGTCGGCTACACCCTCGAGGTCGCCAACCAGCAGACGAAGTGGCGCAGCGGCAAGATCACGCTCAACGAGAGCGCCGCCTTCCAGCTCAACGTCCGCGCCGAGAAGGGCATCCAGAACACCTTCACCCTCGAGCTGCGCGACCCGACCGGCAACCTCTGCGAGGCCGATCCGGGCGAGTTCAACTACACGATGGGCGTCGTCGTCGACGAGCAGCCGATCATCAACAACGTCGGCGTCGCGATGGCCGACAACCGCATCGGCATCCATTTCAACAAGGGCCAGGGGCTGCCGGCCAAGAGCACCCGCACCTACCGCACCGCGGTGGGCGTGCGCTCCGGCGAGTCGGGCAGCGTGCTGCGCATCCCGATCGTCGAGGGCAACCGCGACCTCGCGGATCGCAACATCCTCATCGGTTCGCTCGAGATCACCGCCGAGAAGGTGAAGCGAGACATCCCCGCCGGCTGCGAGATCGAGGTCACGTTCGCGATGGATTCCTCGCGCATGCTCAAGGTCGTCGCCTACGTGCCGCTGCTCGACGAGGAGTTCCCGACCAAGATCGAGCTCGGCGGCAAGGTCCGCCAGCCCGATGTCGCCGTGCTCCGCGCCGAATGGGGCCGGGAGCGCAAGCGGCTCTCGAACCTCAAGGAGAACCCGCACCTCGCGGAGGACCAGGCTGTCCAGAAGGCGCTGCAGGAGCACGAGGCCTCCGGGCTCACGCAGGAGATCGACGCCGTCCTCAACCACGAGAAGGCGGAGTTCGACGCCGTCCTCCGGGTCGAGCGCGAGATCCTCGAGTGGAAGATCCGCCTCGACGAGATCGAGGACCGCGCCATCTGGCCGTCGCTGGTGAAGGAGGTTGACGTGAAGCTCACCGAGCTCGACACCCTCGCGCTCCAGAACGGCACCAACGAGGAGAAGGCCCGCTCCCGCACGCTGCGTGAGCAGGTGGCCGCCCTCATCGGCGAGAAGAACGCCACCCGCCTGCGCACCAAGAAGGCCGAGATCGAGGACGTGTCGTCCGCGATCCTCTTCCGTCAGGGCGCGTTCTGGGTCACGCACTTCGAGAGCCTGGCCGCCTGCCAGTCGCAGATGAGCGACGCCGCACGGGCCGAGGAGCTCATTCGCCAGGGCCGCGAGGCCGTGGCGCAGGAGAACACCCCCGCACTGAAGGAAGTTGTCTTCAGCCTGCAGGATCTGCTCCCGCAGCAGACGCTGGAGGAAGTCCAGCGTGGCTACGGTTCCGGCATCCTCGGCTGAGCCGCGACCATGGCCGACCCCGGCATCGAATCACTGGAGACGTCGCTGCGCCTGTTGCGGGCGCAGCAGCTCGCGCGGCGCGGCAAGCTGCGCGAGGCGATGGCGGTTGTCGCCCCCGGCGGCATCCCCACGGCCGATCCGGTCTCCTTGCACGCCCTGGCCGCCCTCGCCACCGGCGCGGGCGACTACCGCACGGCGCTCCCGCTCTGGCGCACGCTGCTCGAGCGCGAGCCCGGCCACGCCGAGGCCCGGCGGATGATCCACGCGATCGAGCTTTGGCTGGCCCGCCCCCCGTGGATGAAATGGGCCTGGACGATCCTCGGCTGCGTCGGCGGAGCGGTGGTGGTCGGTGTGCTGCTCGCGCTGACCTGACGCGCGCGAATGGTGCGGTCCGTCGTAGGGTTGGACCTCGCGTCCGCACCGACCGCCGGAAACGTCGTGGCCGACCGCTTCGAGGCCGGCACGTTGGGTATCCCGATTCCGGGGCGGCGCCGGTGATCCGCCGGCCCATGACATCTTTTGACAAAGTCTGACGTGGCCCTGACAACCGGCGGCGCCGGATGGGGTAGGATGCCGGCACAAACTCCATGCATTCCGCCCCGTTTTCGCCGCCTGCGCTGTCCAGTCTGCTCCGCCGTTTCCTCTGGGGCGCGCTCTTCTTTTGCTTCCTGAACGCCGGCTCGGCGTCCGTGCGGGCCGAGGCGGCGGCCGACTACGCGCAAACCGTCGCTGGCGCGAAGAGTCTGGCCGCCGAGAGTTCCTGGGCCAAGGCCCGCGACCAATACCACGCCGCGCTTGCCCTCGCCCCCGACGCCGAGGCGAAACGCTGGTGCGAGCTCTGGCTCCTCGAAGCCGGCTGGCGTGCGGAACCGGCGCCGGATTGGCAGACGCTGGAGGCGAAGAAGAATGTCTATCTGGCGTCGTTCGACCGTTTGCTGAAGCGATACCAAGAGGGCGCAGAGCGCGACCGGTATTGGCGGGATCTGATGGAGACGCGGGCACGATTCCATGGCGGGTACTATTTCTCGTTTCCGCACCTCGCTTGGCAGGACCGGCTCACTG
>JAEXPG010000556.1 GCA_023447015.1 Verrucomicrobiota bacterium | reverse complement strand
AGCCACTGCATGCTCAGCGAGATGGCCTACGCGCGCCTGGCCAACGGCTCGATCGACGAGCTCATCACGACCAACTCGGTGCCGCTGGAGACCCGCGGTCTGCCCATCACCCGCTTGAGCGTCGCCGGTCTCCTCGGCGAGGCCATCCTCCGGATCCACTCGAACCGCTCGGTGACCGGCCTCTTCAAGGTCAAGGGCTTCTGACCCGTCGCTCGCCGCTCCCGCCTTCCTCCCCATGAAAACTCGTTCCCTCGCGGTCGGCGCGGCGGTCGGTGGGGTGCTTGGACTGGGGATCGGCATGTGGATCGTGTTGGCGCGCCCGTCGGCGCCGACGCTCGTGATCGACAGCGCGCCACCCCCGACTGCGATGCCGGGGGTGACCGGCTATGCTGATGCCTTGGCGTCGGCGCGACCGGCTGTCGTCTCCGTCTATTCGACGAAGTATTCCCGCACCCGCGTCCCCCCCGGGGTCGACCTGCGCAATGGGGCGGCTGCGGGCGCCGGGACCCCGGCTCAGCCCGAGCGGGGGCTCGGCTCCGGCGTCGTCGTTTCGCCGGAAGGCTACATCCTGACGAACAACCACGTCATCGAGGGGGCCGACTCGCTGCTGGTGAAACTGCCGGACGATCGCGAATTGCCGGCCCGCCTGGTCGGGGCTGATCCGAAGACGGATGTCGCCGTGATCAAGGTCGAGGGGACGGGGCTGCCCTTCGCCGTCCTGGGCGACAGCGACAAGCTGCGTGTGGGCGACGTGGTCTTCGCGCTCGGCAACCCGCTCGACGTCGGCCAGACGGCGACCATGGGCATCGTCTCGGCGACCGGCCGCCGCGGACTCGACCTGCTGGCGCGCGGCGACAACGACCCCGGCTACGAGGATTTCATCCAGACCGACGCCGCGATCAACGTCGGCAATTCCGGCGGCGCGCTCGTCGATGCGCGAGGTCGTCTGGTCGGCATCAATACCGCGATCATGACGACTTCGCGGGGCAACATCGGCATCGGCTTCTCGATCCCGATCAACCTCGCGGCCTTCGTCATGAAGAGCCTCGTCGAGACCGGCACCGTCGTGCGCGGCTACCTCGGCGTGACGACCCAGGATCTGGATGCGGGATTGGCGGCGAGTTTCGACCTCAAGGAGACGCGCGGCGCGCTCGTCACCGAGGTCACCCCCGAGAGCCCGGCGGCGCGCGCGGGCCTGCAGGCCGGCGACGTCGTCACCGCACTCAACGACAAGCCGGTGCTCAACCGCGACGAGCTGCGGCTGCTCGTCTCCCAGATTCTTCCTGGGACCAAGGCCGCGCTGCACGTCGTGCGCGAGGGCAAGGCGCTGGTGCTCGATGTCACGCTCGGTCAGCTTGACGACAAGCGGCCAATCGCGGTGCGGACCGCGGTGGATCTGCTGGACGGCGTGCAGGTCGAGCCGGTGAGCGACCGGCTCAAGCGCGAGTTTTCGCTCGGGGGCGACGCCTCCGGCGTGGTCGTAACCGCGATCGACCGTCGGTCGCCCTATGCCGCCACGCTTCCGGTCGGCACGCTGATCGAGAAGATCAACAAGGCGGCGTTGCCCGACGCCCGCGCGGCCAAGGAGGCGCTGCGCAAGGGCCGCAACACGCTCGTCGTCCGCTACGGCGGCACGCGGCAGTTCATCTCGATCGAACTGGCGAAGTAGGGTGGCGCTTCCGGGATCGACGGTCCGGCGGAGTCCTCCGTTCAAGGTCGAGCGACGCCGGTGTTGTTCTCCCGCCAGTCAGCGGCGGTGCCGGATGACGCCGCCGATGGTTTCCGCCTCGGGCGTCCGTGCTTCTCGCTACCGAACCACGGCATCTCCCGTGAGCGCGCCGGTTCCGGCTTCGCCTCCCGGCCTGCGGCGTCTTGCGCGTCGAAACCCGGAAACAAAGGCTTTCCGCGGGGGTGGTTCGTTCTCTAGCCTCCGGCCTTTCCCCCGCACGCCTCAAGCCATGCCCGACTCCGTAACCGATCTCATTCCGCACCGTCCGCCGTTCCTGTTTGTCGACGAAATCGTCGCGGAGACGGCCGATTCGCTGGTGGCTCGGCGCACCTTCCGCGCCGACGAGGATTTCTACCGCGGCCATTATCCGGGGCAGCCGATCACCCCGGGGGTGCTCCTGTGCGAGGCGGTTTTCCAGACGGGCGCGCTGCTGATGGCGAAGCGCGCCAAGGCCGCCGGCGCCGCCGCGGGCGAGCAGGCGGGCGTGCCCCTCCTGGCGCGCGTGAGCGACGTGAAGTTCCGCAACCCGGTCTTCCCCGGCGACACCGTGGAGCTGACCGTGAAGATCAAGGAGACGCTCGGCGGATTCACGATGATGGCGGGGAGCATCACCAGCGGCGGCAAGCGCGTGCTCAGCGTCGATTTCGCCGTCGCCTGGAAGACGCCCGGAGGTGCGGCGTGAGTTTCCTCGGTTTGTCCGGCAGGACGGTGCTTGTCGCCGGCGTGGCCAACCGCAAGAGCGTGGCTTGGCACGTGGTGAAGTCGCTCGAGGCCGAGGGCGCGCGGGTGATTCTCAGTGTCCATTCCGAGAAGCGACGCGGCGAGGTGCAGAAGCTCGCGCCGCAGCTGCCGGTGTTCGTGTGCGATCTTGAACGCGAGGGCGCGTGCGATGCGCTCGCCGCCGAGGTCGGACCGAAGTTCGGCCCGATCCACGGCCTTGTGCACTCCGTGGCGTTCGCGAACTACGCGGAGGGCTTCAAGCCGTTCCACGAGACGAGGCGTGCGGATTTCCTGCAGGCGACGACGATCTCGGCCTTCTCGCTCGTCGAGCTGGTGCGGGCGTTCAAGCCGTATCTGGCGGCCGACGCCTCGGTCGTCGCGATGGGCATCTCCTCGCTGCTCGTGACGGCGGAGAACTACGGGTACATGTCGCCGATCAAGGCCGCGCTCGACGGCATCGTGCGCAACCTCGCCAAGTCGTTCAGCGCCGACACCGCGGTACGGTTCAACGCCGTCGGCGCCGGCCCGCTCAAGACCGCGAGCAGCTCGGGCATCCCCGGCTACGTCGAGAGCTACCTCTACGCCGAGAAGCTGACCTTCCGCCGCCGCAATCTGGAGACGCAGGAGGTGGCCGACACCGCGCTGTTTCTCCTGAGCGGGCGCTCCAGCGGCATCAACGGGACGACGCTGGTCGTCGATGCCGGACTCGGCCTGAACTACTTCGACAAGGAAGTCATCCGGCTCGCGATGCGACCGGAGGCGAAAGCCTGATCCGATGCGTTTCCACAACGTCGTACTCGAATCCCTCGTCACGGTCCTGCCGCCGCAGGTCATGACCACGGCCGTGCTGGAGGAACGCCTCCGGCCGCTCTACGAGCGCCTCCGGCTGCCGTTCGGCCGGCTGGAGCTGATGACGGGCATCAAGGAGCGCCGCTTCTGGGAGCCCGGGACGAAGCCCTCCGAGGCGAGCGCGCGCGCGGTGCGTGCGGTGTTGGCGAAGACGACCGTGCCCGCCGCGGCGCTGGGCCTGCTCGTCCACGGCGCGGTCTCGCGCGACATGCTGGAGCCCGCGACGGCGGCGTTCGTGCATCGCGCGGCGGGGCTGCCAGCGCAGATGCAGGTGCTCGATGTCTCCAACGCCTGCCTGGGTTTCCTCAACTCCTGCACCCTGATCGGCGGCATGATCGAGTCGGGCCAGATCCGCGCGGGCATCGTCGCCTGCGGCGAGAACGGCGGACCGCTCGTGGAGGAGACGATCCGGCGACTCTGTTCGAGCGACCTCGACCGGCAGCAGATCAAACCGTTTTTCGCCAACCTCACGATCGGCTCCGGTGCCGGCGCCGCGGTGCTGTGCCACCGCGATCTCGCCCCGGCCGGCTCGCCGCGCCTGCTCGGCGGCGTGGTGCGCGCGGCGAGCGAGTACAGCGAGCTGTGCATGGGCGACCGCGCCGAGGGCGACGCGCTCGCGATGCAGACCGACTCCGAGCAGCTGCTCGTGGCCGGCGTCGAGACCGCACGGCTCACCTGGGAGGATCTCCGGCGGGAGTTCGGCTGCGCGGAGAAGGACTTCGACCGCTTCGTCTGCCACCAGGTGGGCGTGGCGCATCGCCGCCGGCTCTACGAAACGCTCGGGCTGGATCCGGCGAAGGATTTCTCGACCTTTGAAACGATGGGCAACACCGGTTCGGTGGCGCTCCCGCTCACGTTGGGCAAGGCGCGCGAGGTCGGCTTCATCCGGGCCGGCCAGCGGGTCGGCCTGCTCGGCATCGGCAGCGGGATCAACTGCGTGATGCTCGTCCTGGAGTGCTGACCATGGAAACCTGGCGCAAAGAGTATCCCTTCGAATCGCATTTCCTCGACGTCGGCGACGGCGTGCGGATGCACTACCTCGACGAGGGCCCGGACTCCGACGAGGCCGTGCTCATGCTCCACGGCAACCCGACGTGGTCGTTCTATTTCCGCAATGTCGTGCAGGCGTTGCGCGGCCGGGTGCGCTGCATCGTGCCGGACCACATCGGGATGGGCCTCTCAGACAAGCCGGCGGACTACCCGTACCAGCTCGCGCGCCGCATCGGCGACGTGCAGAAGCTGATCGCGCACCTCCGACTGAAACGCGTCCATCTGGTCGTGCACGACTGGGGCGGGGCGATCGGCATGGGTGTGGCGACGCGCGCGGCGGACATGACCGGGCGGATCGTCGTCCTCAACACCGCGGCCTTCCCCGACGAGAACATTCCCGGGCGCATCTCGGTGTGCCGTTGGCCGGTGATCGGCTCGCTGCTGGTGCGCGGATTCAACGGTTTCGCCGGACCGGCGGTGTCGATGGCGGTCACCAAGCCGCTGACACCCGCGGTGCGCGCCGGCTTCCTCGCGCCGTATCGCAGCTGGGCGAGCCGCGTGGCGGTGCACCAGTTCGTCCGCGACATCCCGATGGAGCCCGAGCACCCGACGCTGCCGCTCCTGCAGCAGATCGGCGTGGATCTCGCCTGGTTGCGCGCGAAGCCGATCCTGATCGGGTGGGGCGGCAAGGACTTCTGTTTCACCGACCACTTCTTCGAGCGCTGGAAGCAGTTCTTCCCGCACGCGGAGACCGCGCACTATCCCGACGCCGGCCACTACGTCCTGGAGGACGCGCGCGAGCAGCTCATCCCGCGCATCGCCGAATTTCTGTTGCGGTGACCCGCGCCTCCCGCCGGTCCGTTGGGCCCCCCGGTTTGGGCTCCCGCAGCACGGACCGAGGGCGAACGGTCGCTGTCGGGGAAGAGAAGTTAGGAATGGGGCCGCGGGACACGTATCGAGGCCCGCGGGTAGGTTGCCCTCAGATCGGGTTGACCACGGATTGCTCGGATCAACACGGATGGAGCAGGGGTGATCCGTACGCCCGTTTTGCCTCCGCTACCGCTGGTCGGCGGCGGGGACCGGGGCGCTGGCGCCATTTCTCGGGCCGGAACGCAGCGCTTCAGGTGTAACTCCCAATGACTGATCGCCAGGCAATACCTCGCCCGGGTAGATCGCCTGGCCATTGGTGGTGATGACCTTGGTGATGGCCGCCGGAGCACTGGCCGCAGGCTTCTCCCACTGAATCATCACATCGCTGCGCGCCGAGCGGCCCCGGACGTCATAGACAAAATAGCCGCTCTGCACTCCGCCGGTCCACTGAACACGGGCGGGTTTCATGGTCGCCGACATCGTGTAGACCTCGCCGAAGAACGCCTGCACCTCAGGGAGTTCCCGGAACGCGCGTTCGATTGTCTTTCTCTCCTCGGGCGCGCGAGTCGCAACGCAACAAACGAGCAAGATGAGGGCGGCCAGAACGGCGGCCAGCCATCGCCACTTCTGCAGGCCTGCGACTGGCGCCATGGGTTCCATTCTTGTATCCAGCGGGGAGCATGCCTCCCCATCGATTCTTCGGGAACGAATCCTGCAGCGGGCGGAGTCGGCTCAGCGCCGGACCGGGATGTCGCGGCTGGCGAGGTAGTCCTTGGCCTGGGGCACGGTGAAGGTGCCGAAGTGGAAGATCGAGGCGGCGAGCACGGCGCTGGCGCCGCCCTTGGTGAGGACCTCGGCGAGGTGCTCGAGGGTGCCGGCGCCGCCGGAGGCGATCACGGGCACCTCGACGGCCTCGCTCACGCGGCGGGTGAGCTCGATGTCGTAGCCGTTGAGCATGCCGTCGCAGTCCATCGAGGTGAGGAGAATCTCGCCGGCGCCGAGGGCGACGCCGCGGCGGGCCCACTCGACGACGTCGATCTCGGTGCGCTTGCGGCCGCCGTGGGTGTAGACCTTCCAGGACTGGCCGTCGGGTTCGCGGCGGGCGTCGATGGCGAGCACGATGCACTGGTTGCCGAACTTGCGTGCGCTGTCGCGGATGAGCTCGGGGCCCTGCACGGCGGCGGTGTTGAGCGAGACCTTGTCGGCGCCGGCGTGGAGCATCTTGCGGATGTCCTCGACGGTGCGCAGCCCGCCGCCGACGGTCAGCGGCATGAAGCACTGCTCGGCGGTGGCGGCGAC
>JAEXPG010000217.1 GCA_023447015.1 Verrucomicrobiota bacterium | reverse complement strand
ACCTCACGCTCTACGCCTTCTCCGCCGAGAACTGGAAACGCCCCGCCGCCGAGGTAAACGCCCTGATGCTGCTCCTCCAGCGTTTCCTGCGCAGCGAGTGCGACGAACTCGTCGAGAAGAAGATCCGCCTCCACACCATCGGCCGCACCCATGAACTGCCCGGCGCCGTCCGCAAGGAACTCGACCGCGCGCTCGCGGCGACCGCCAAGTTCGACCAGTGGCACCTGATCCTTGCGCTGAACTACGGCGCCCGCACCGAGATCGCCGATGCCGCGGCCGCCTACGCCCGCGAGGTCGCCGCCGGCCGCGAGGACCCGGCCGCCTGCTCGTACGAGAAACTCGCGCGCCACCTCTACACCGCCGGCATCCCCGACCCCGATCTGGTCATCCGCACCTCCGGCGAGACGCGCATCAGCAACTTCCTCCTCCTCCAGGCCGCCTACGCCGAGCTGCTCTTCACGCCGACGCTCTGGCCGGACTTCTCGGCCGACGATTTCCGCTCCGCCCTCGCCGACTACGCCAACCGCGAGCGCCGCTTCGGCGCCACCGGCGAACAGGTCAAGCAGGCGACCAAATCCTGATCTCCCGTGCTCAAACGCACCATCTCCACCCTCGTCCTCTGGCTCGGCCTGATCCTGCTGCTCTGGAAGTTCGGCCGGCCCGCCGCGGTGATCCTCACCACGCTGCTGGCCGTGCTCACCCAGCACGAGCTCTACGGCATGCTCACCCGCATGGGGCATCGGCCGTTCCACCGGCTCGGCCTGCTCATCGGTACGGCGATGCTGCTCGTGCCCTACTCGGTCCGCACGCTTGCCCCCGCCTACTTCATCACCGGCCCGGGCATGACCGCCTCGCTCATGGCGCTGGCCGTCGTCCTCTGCTGCGTGCGCCTGCTCTCGATGCGCGACCCGGGCAAACGCTTCGACACCCTCGCGGCCACGCTCTTCGGCATCGCCTACGTGCCGTTCATGTTCCACTTCCTGATCGAGATCTTCTTCCTCCGCGACGCGACCAACCCGAACCAGGGGCTCATGCTCGTCATCTGGCTCGTGGCCGTGGCCAAGTTCTGCGACACGGGCGCGCTGCTGGTCGGCACCGCCATCGGGCGCCACAAGATGTCCCCGACCATCAGCCCGAAGAAGAGCTGGGAAGGCCTCGTGGGCGGCGTGCTCATCGCCTCGGGCGTGGGTGCGGCCCTCGTTCATTTCTTCCAGCCCCGCGGCCTCTATCCCGAGAACTTCACCGTGGTGTGGGCCGCCGTCGCCGCCGTGCCGATCGCCCTGATCGCCGTCGTCTCGGACCTGGTCGAATCGATCATCAAACGCCGCGCCGACATCAAGGACTCCGGCTCGAGCGTGCCCGGTATCGGCGGGGCCTTCGACCTGACCGACAGCGTGATCCTCACCGCTCCGGCCGCCTACATCCTCTTCGCCTACCTCCTGCGCCTCTGAACGGCGCCCGGCACCCATGGTGGCCCGCAAACGCATCGTCCTGCTTGGAGCCACCGGCTCCATCGGCGAAAACGCCCTCCGCGTCGTCGCCGCCCACTCCGACCGCCTCGAACTCGTGGGCATCGGCGCCCGCGCCAGCACCGCCAAGCTCGCGGCCATCGCCCGCCGCTTCGGCGTGCGCCATGTCGCGTTGACCGACGCCGAGGCCGCGTCCGCGGCGCACCGCGAGAAGCATTTCCCCGCCGACACAACGCTCCACGCCGGTCCCGAGGCGCGCACCACGCTCGCGACCCTACCCGAGGCCGATCTGGTGCTGGTCGCCGTCGTGGGCACCACGGCGCTCAAGCCGACACTCGCCGCCATTGGCGCCGGCAAGGACATCGCCCTGGCGAGCAAGGAAATCCTCGTGATGGCGGGCAAGTTCGTCATGGCCGCCGCCCGCGAGCGCGGCGTGCGGCTCCTGCCCGTCGACAGCGAGCACAACGCCCTCTTCCAGTGCCTCGGCGCCGAACCGACGCGGGCGATCCGCCGCGTGATCGTCACCGCCTCGGGCGGCGCCTTCCGCGACCGCCCCGTCGCCGACCTCGCGCACGTCACGCCGGAGGACGCGTTGCGCCATCCCAACTGGTCGATGGGCCCCAAGATCACCGTCGACTCCGCCACCCTCGCCAACAAGGGCCTCGAGATGATCGAGGCGCAGTGGCTCTTCGGCCTGCGGGCCGAGCAGGTCGAGGCGGTGCTCCACCCGCAGAGCATCGTCCATGGTCTCGTCGAGTATGTCGACGGCAGCATCCTCGCGCAGCTCACGCCGCCGAGCATGACCTTCGCGATCCAGCACACGCTGCTCCACCCCGAGCGCCTCGCCGGAGTGGAACCGACGCTCGATTTCGCGAAACTGCTCACCCTGGACTTCCGGCCAGTCGACACGACGCGTTACCCCTGCCTGCGCCACGCCTGCCACGCAATGCGCGCCGGCGGCACCGCCCCGGCCGTCTTCAACGCCGCCAACGAGGTCGCCGTCGCCGCCTTCCTCGCCCACAAGCTCCCCTTCCTCGACATCGCCCGCGTCGTCGGTGAAACCCTCGCGCGGATCCCCGCGATGGAACCCGCGACGCTCGACGAGGTCCTCGCCGTCGACCAGCAGGCCCGCGCCACGGCCAAACAACTTCTCGCCGGCTGACCCCCGCACCCAACGCACCCATGCAAGGCAACGTCCTCGACCTTCTCCTCGCCAAGCCCTGGTTGCTGTTGGCCGCCGTCTTCTGCCTCGGCATCTGCGTTTTTGTCCACGAGCTCGGCCACTACCTGGCCGCACGTTGGCGCGGCATGTATGCGCCGCGTTTCTCCATCGGCTTCGGGCCGAAGATCTGGTCGTGGACCGATCGTCACGGCACCGAGTTCATGCTCTCGTGGATCCCGCTCGGCGGCTATGTCGCCCTCCCCCAGCTCGCCGACATGGGCGAACTCGAGGGCGGCGATGGCCAGGAGGCCAGGAAGCTCCCGCCCGTCGGCTACCTCGACAAGGTCATCGTCGCCGTCGCTGGCGCCGTCTTCAACCTCCTGCTCGCGGGCCTGCTCGGCTCCGTGCTCTGGGCGGCCGGCCAGGACGTGGCGGTCGGTTCGCAGCGCACGGAGATCGGCTACGTCCTGAAGACGATGAAACGCTCCGACGGCACCACGGTCCCCAGCCCGGCCTCGGTGGCCGGACTCCGGGCCGGCGACGTGATCGTCTCGATCGACGGCAGCAAGGTCCGGGTCTGGAACGACGTCCTCAAGGCGCTCGTGTACGGCTCCGGTCGCGCCGACGACGGTCAACGCACCGCCGAGTTCGTCATCGAGCGCGACGGCAAGCCGCTCTCGCTCACGCTCCACCCCGAACTCGCCACCAAGGGCCGGATGCGCCGCGTCGGCATCGCCCGCGCCGACACCGTCTACGTCGACACGGTGAAGGCGGAAAGCCCGGCGGCCAAAGCCGGCTTTCTCCCCGGCGACAAGATCCTCGCCGTCGACGACATCGCCGTCCGCAGCTTCACGACCCTGGACGAGCTTCTCGCCGCCGACGCACAGCGCGAGCACCGCGTTTCCGTGCAGCGCACGGCCGGAACCGCCACTTTCACCGTGCCGGCCGGAGCCCTCAGCAAGGACATGGAGGAATGGGGCGCCGAGTGGCGGACCGACATCGTGCACATCCGCGCCAACCCGGTCGCCCAGGTCTGGAACCAGATCTCCGATTCCCTCACCACGCTCTGGACCGTGATCAATCCCAACACCGACGTCCGCGCCAAGGACATGGGCGGCGCGCTTGAGATCATGCGGCAGTTCGTCTTCGCCGCCGACGACGGGATCCTCACCCTCATCTACTTCGTCCTGCTCATCAACGTCGCCCTGGCCGTCTTCAATCTCATGCCCATTCCGGTGCTCGACGGCGGCCACGTGGTCTTCGCCACCATCGCCAAGCTCCGGGGCAAACCCCTTCCGCTGAACATCGTCGGCGGGGTCCAAACCGTCTTCCTGGTGCTGCTGCTCACCCTGATGCTCTACGTCGGCACCAACGACGTCCGTCGCATCGCCGGCGACGCCCGCCCGGCCGCCGACGAGAAGCCGCCCGCGCAACCGACGCCGCCCGCCGAGCCCGCCCCGCCGAAGCCGTAGGCCCGGCGGTCCGGCACAGTGGGCGCCCTGGGCCCACATCCGGCTGCGTCAGTTCGGAGAACCAGAATCGGCCCGGACACGGCCCTACCTCCCGTCTTCGTTCTCTTCGTTACCGCTCAGGAAACTCGTTTCCGCGGAATCGACCACCGATAACACGGATGGGCACGGATGGCCGGATATTCATCCGTGATGATCCGTGCAATCCGTGGTCAATTTCCTCCCGGAATCCACAAATGGGTCCGGAAGTCCCTTCCCGATATCGCCCGGTCCGGCTGGGTTCTCTGCCTTCGGTCGTCCGCCGTTTCCGCGATCAAAACAGCTCCCCCTGCGCACTGGTCGGCTTGTGGCCGAGGAACGGACCGTACCGCTCCAGCCAGTCGTCGAGCTTCTCCAGATAGTAGTCGGGATCGTACGGGGCGGTGGCCGGGTTGAAGTGCTCCACCGGGCGCGCCCGCTGCCAGTCCGAGGTCATGCCCTTCTGCTTCGGTGCGATGAAATAGGCCACCCGATCGCCCATCCGCGGGCGGGGCGTGAGCTGCAGCGCCGCCTCGGCGGAAGCGCGCCGCGGCTTGCCGCCGCCGGCGACGAACTTCTCGTACGCCTCCGTGCTCTGCCCGAGATTCTCCGATTTCGCCAACTCGCGCACGTCGGCGGCGCGGGCGGCGATGCGCCGCCGGTAGTCCTCGGCGAGCGCGAGCGGCGACTCCGCCCCCGTGCCGAGGAGGAAACGGATGAGCTGGTCGCCGAGCTTCTTCAGGTACGGCTCGATGCCGCGCGAGCGCAGCGCGGAACCGCGGATGGTGACCTTCTCGCCGTCGAAGAGCGCATAGTTCTTCGCCTTGTAGCAGAACATCGCCCGGTACGAGCCGTCGTACTCCAGCTCGATGCCGGCGGGCAGGATCCCCACCACCGCGGCGAGCAGCTTCTCCGGCTCCGCGAACCAGCGGGCCGAGGCAAGATAGATGCCGTCTGTATCCGCCTCGAGGATCTCGCAGTCGTTTTTGCCGAACTCCTCGATGAGCGACTGGAGCAGCTCGCGGCCGCGGCGGGTTACCTCCGCGGCGAGCTCGCCGTCGCCGAAGCGCGCCCCGGAGAACCCGAGATAGCCGTAGAAGGAGTTGGTCAGGATCTTGAAGCTCGCCTGCCGCGCCGCGTACTCGGCGCGCAGCTCGGGATCGGGCTCGGTGCGCGCGAGGCCCTTGTACTTCAGCCGGTAGTCGCGGAGCTGCCGGAGCAGCGGGATGAACACCCCCAGCGAGTCGCCGCGCGGGTTGCGCCCCATGCTCAGCAACAGGCTCGGATAGAGCGAGGCGACGTCGAAGTGCATCACGTCGTGGAAGACGCCTTCCTTGAAACTGCGCGAGAAGCCGCCCTCGAACGCCGACACCTCCACCGGGCCCGGAATTGCCGCGCGCCGGTGGTAATACTCCTCGAGGAAGAGCAGATCGACCTTCGTGCTGGTCCCGCGCAACGCGGCCTCCTGCAGGGTCGTGGGAAACGCCTTCACCTGCTCGAAGTAGGTCGGGAGGAGGAGATCGCCGAGACCGGCGGTCTCGCGCAAATCGTCGCGGAGGTAGGCGCGGAAACGCTCCCGGTCGGAGTGGAACGTCTGCTGGATCTGCGCGCCCGGCAGGTAGGTGCGCTCGCCAGACTCGTCGTCGGTGATGCCGAAGTGGCGCGCGAGCTCCTTGAGTCCGTAGGAGGTAAGCTCGCGCGAGGAGATGTCGTAGAGCTGCGCGAGGAGAAACGTGTCGATCACGGCCCGGCCGGGCACGTCGCAACGGGGGAAGTCGATCCAGCGTTCGGCCAGTTTGAGGCGGCTGTTGCGGAACGTGGCCTTCTGCCCGAAGCGCCCCCAGGCGCAGGCCACCTTCAGCCGTTTCCCGCGAACGCGGAGGTAGTCGAGATCGAACTTGAAGAGGTTGTGTCCCTCGATCGTGTCCGGGTCCTCCTCCGCGAGCACGGCGTTGAAGCGGTGCAGCAGGTCGCGCTCGGCATCATCGGTGTCGGCGGCAAGTTCGAGCAGCTCGGTGCGTGCGCCGAAGCGCAGGCCGATCGCGAGCACGCGGTCGCCGGGATTGGCCGGGTCGCTGAAGTGGTCCTCGCCCTCGGCCGCAGTCTCGATGTCGAGCTGGCACCGGCGGAGCTGGTTGAAACGCAGCCCGTCGTAGAGCCGGCGACGTTTCTGCAGGAGAAACTGGCACTCCAGCGGCCGCAGCACGTCATACCCCGCCGTGCCGACCTTCTTCAGCAGCGCCTCGTGCGCCGCCGCGGCGTGGGTGTGGGCGAGAAACGGGTACAGGCCCTCGCCCGCCAACGCCTCGATCTCCGCGTGCGGCGGGAGCTCCGCCGGCCGCTCGCGCAGCCAGGCGAAGGGGCGAAACTCCGTCATCGCCTCCGAGCGCCCGCCGTCCGCGGTCGCGAGCGAGACATGGGCGCGCCCCTGTTCGTCGATCCACACTCCGCAGACGGGCAGATGGCTGGCGTCGCCGAACATGAGCGTGACGGGGCCGGAGGTTCAGCCGCCGAAGTCGGGTTTGAGGAACGCCATCACCAGGGCGACCAGCAGCGCGAACGCCGTCAGCGCGATCCAGCGCGGGGTCTGCGCCCGGCGGCGGTAGGCGATGCCGGCGATGGCGGAAAGCCACAGCCAGCACAGCACCTTGACCCAGAGCCAGGCGGGCCAGCCGGCCGGGTTGGCCATGCCGAGTTTCTTCGCGGCCAGCCCAAAGCCGCCAACGAGCGCCAGCAGGCTGAAGACACCGCCGGCCATGAGGATGAGTTTGCGCCGAGCATCCGAGGCACCGCCAAACACAGCGAAGGTAGCGCCGGTCAGGAACAGGATGCTGGCAACGTGGAGGATCGCATAGTACTGCCAGGACATGGCCGGCAGGTTGCGAGCCGGTCGCGAAAAGGAAAACCAAAAGGCCGGAAAACTGATTCCGTCACCCCTCCGCCGGGTCCGCCGCCGGAGTGTCGCCCACGCCGAGCCAGATCAACGCCTCGGCTTCGCTTGGGAAGGTCTCCATCGTCAGGTTCGGATTGCCGTTCAGTCCGCGGAACGAACTCGCGATCGCAACCGCCACCGGAGTGTTCGCGACGAACGCGGCCTTGACGCGGGTCGGTATCGGCGTGCGCGCCCGGCGCAACGAGTACTCGCACGCGTCCATGGTCCCCAGCTGCAGCTCCGTCTTCGGGTCCATCGTGTGCAGGACGTGGGGCACGAACTTGCACGCCGCCGCCACCGCCGGCAGTTCCTTGAACATCGACGTCAGATCGCTCGCCGTGATGGTCCCGCTCCAATGCGCATGCAGATGACGGGCGCGGACTTCGAATTTGATCGGCATGGTTGGCGTGCACGAGAGCGGTCGCTCTGACCGCCGTTTGTGCTGCCGGTGAGTATTCACGCCGCCCGGCAAGGCAAGCCGAGAGCACAAAGCGCAGGTTCAGCGACAAGACCCACCCCGATCCAGGCGCTCCGCCCCAAACAAAACGGCCCCACCTGGGCTGCGGCCGTGTTT
>JAEXPG010000198.1 GCA_023447015.1 Verrucomicrobiota bacterium | reverse complement strand
CCGACCAGCTCGTGAAGGACGGCGTGGACATCCTCCACACCATCGGCGGCGACGACACCAACACCGCCGCGGCCGACCTCGCCGCGTTCCTCGCGAAGAACAACTACGCCCTCACCGTCATCGGCCTGCCGAAGACGATCGACAACGACGTCTACCCGATCCGCCAGTCGCTCGGCGCGTGGACGGCCGCCGAGCAGGGCGCGCGCTACTTCCAGAACGTCGTGGCGGAGCAGGGCGCGAACCCGCGCATGCTCATCGTCCACGAGGTCATGGGCCGCAACTGCGGCTGGCTCACCGCCGCCACGGCGCAGGCCTACCGCAAGATCCTGAATACGCAGGAGTTCGTCCCCGGCATCGGCCTGACGAAGGGCAGTCTCGACGTGCACGCGGTGTTCATCCCCGAGATGCATGTCGACCTCGCCGCCGAGGCGAAGCGCCTCCGCGAAGTCATGGATAAGGGCGACAATGTGAACATCTTCATCTCTGAGGGCGCCGGCGTGGAGGAGATCGTCGCCGAGATGCAGGCCAAGGGCCAGGAAGTGCCGCGCGACGCGTTTGGTCACGTGAAACTGGATGCCGTGAACCCCGGCAAGTGGTTCGCCGACCAGTTTGCCAAGGCGCTCGGCGCCGAGAAGACGCTCGTGCAGAAGAGCGGCTACTTCGCCCGCGCCGCGGCCGCGAACATCGACGACCTGCGCCTGATCAAGAGCTGCACCGACCTTGCCGTCGAATGTGCGATGCGCCGCGAAGGCGGCGTGATCGGCCACGACGAGGACAAGGGCAACGTGCTGCGCGCGATCGAGTTTCCGCGCATCAAGGGCGGCAAGCCGTTCGACATCGACACGCCGTGGTTCGGCGAGCTTCTCGCCGCCATCGGCCAGCCGAAGGGCGCGAAGATGCACGTGAAGCACTGAGAAGGATCGCCGGCAGAGCGGCGATCCTGAGGGCGGCGCAGCGCCGCCCCGGCTTCTGAATCCGGGGCGAGCACTGCGCTGGCCTCTCGTCGTTTTCCCAGACGCCGCTCCGCAAGGAGCGGCGTTCTTCGTTTCTGGGATCCGCCGATCGGGCGCGGCCCGCTGTGCGGCACTGCACCCGGAGGCGGGGAGTCCGCTTCGCTGCGCTCGTGGGAACGTCGTTCCTGATGACGGCGGAGCTGCGCGTTACGGTTTCTGTCCGATCCGCGGCAGGCGCGGAGTGGTTGCCCGTGAACTCGGGGCGAGCGCTGTTTCGCTTCGCCCATGCGGCGAAAAACGCCGTGAACCCGACACGCCCTAACTGGCGGTGTTCTCGGCCTCGCGGGCCATGAGCCAGAGGAGGTCGGAGAGGCGGTTGACGTACTGGAGGAGTAGCGGGCGCAGCGGGCGGCCGTGGTGGGCGAGTGCGATCATTCGGCGCTCGGCGCGACGGGCGATCGTGCGGGCCTGGTCGAGCGCGGCGGCGTGGAGGTTGGCGCCGGGGGTGGCCCAGCCGTCGAACTTCACGTTTTTCGCCTCGATGGCGGCGACTCCGGCGTCGAGCCGAGCCAGCGCGGCGTCGTCGATCTTCTCGAACTTGGATTTCGCGTAGCGCTCGAGGTCCGCTTCCGCGCAGACGACCTCGCCCATGAGGGCGACGAGCTCCTTCTGCACGCGCTCGAGTTCGGCGCGGCGCGCGGCGGCGGGGCAGTGCGCTTTCGCGAGACCGAGGGCGGCGCTGAGCTCGTCGAGGTTGCCGATGGTCTCGATCTGCGGGTGGTCCTTGGGCACGCGCTGGCCGTAGAGCAGCGCGGTGGTGCCGTCGTCGCCGGTGCGGGTGGCAATGGAGCGGGACATGCGGTGGACGGAGGTCGGTGGGCGGTGGGCGGGCGAAGGATCGGAGCCAGAGGCCCCTGCGGCGTCGATCACTTCGCCTGCTTCTTGGCGGAGGCCTTCGTTTCCTTCTCCAGATCCTTCAGCTCGGGCTTGAGCTCGATGAGGACGCGTTTCGCCATCTGGTCGATGAAGAGCACGCCGTTGAGATGGTCGGCTTCGTGCTGGATGCAGCGCGAGAGCAGGCCGGTGCAGACGAGCACGTGGGCGGTGCCGTCGAGGTCCTGGAACTCGACGCGGATGGAATCGGGACGGATCACGTCGCCGCGGATGCCGGGGAACGACAGGCATCCCTCCTCGTAGCTGGTCTCCTTGCCGGGCAGCACCGTGATCTTCGGGTTGGCGAGCGCCATCGGCATGCACAGGTCCAGCGGCGGCTTGCGGCCGTCGAGCTCCCAGGTGAAGTCGGCGTCCACGGGCCGCAGATCGATCACGCAAAACTGGATCGCCTGTCCGATCTGCTGGGCGGCGAGCCCGATGCCCTCGGCCTCGTGCATGGTCTCGACCATGTCGTCGGCGAGTTTGCGCAGGGTCGCGTCGAAGGCGGTCACTTGCGCGCCTTTTTTACGGAGAACGGGCTGGTTGTAGCGAACAATCGGCAGAAGCATGGGTCCGATGTCGGTGACGCTGCCGCCCGGGGTGGCCGCCGCAAATTAAAACTGTTCCGCGTCTTCATCCCGTGACAAGTTCCCGCCCCATGAAACACTCGGTCGCCGACTGGCTCGCGGGCAACCGCGGGGAGCCGATCTGGCTGATCGTCGCGGGGGCGGCGCTCGTGGCGGCTGGTTGGCTGCTGCCCGTCCAGGTGAAGTCGCTGAGCCCGTTGCTGCTGCGCGAGGCGGGCGCCGGTTCGCCGACGCTGGTGGAGTTCGGTGGTGCGTTGCGCGAGGGCGACAAGCTCGGCCCGGCCAATCTCGTGTGCGAGGCCGCCAAGAAGCTTTCGTTGCCCGGCGCGGTCTCGCTCGAGTCGAAGCTCGCCGACGATGCGCAGCGGCAGCTCGAGCTCGTGCCGTGGGGAGGACTCGATCCGTATCTCGAGCAGGTTTTTGCCGGCAAGACGCGGCCCTCGGGGTTGAAGGTCGTCTCGCAGCCCGCGATCCAGGAGTTCCTTCCGGCCAGGCAGCGCGAGACCGTGCGCAGCTATCTGGCGAACTCGCGTTCGGGTGCGGTGAAGGCCTTGCTTGCGACGGCGGCGATCGACCACACCAAGCGCTTCATTCCCGCCCAGCGCGCCGGCGGCCAGCCGCTCGACGCGACGATCCTCATGACGGCGCTGCTCCACCAGGGCAGCTGGTTGTCGGAGTCGCTGGCGAAGGATGTGCGCGAGCGCGCCGAGGCGGCGGTGGCGGCCGGCAATCTGGAGCCGATCGAGATTTTCTACTACGACCTGCTGTCGCTCTCGCGCCGCCTGAACTGGGTGCAGCTGGGCGAGTGGCTGCGGAACTGTCCCGACGTGAAGACCGTGGGCGAGTTCGCGCAGCTGCTGCGCGCGGCGCCGGACCTGATGCCTGTGCTCTACGCGGCCTCGCTGCAGGGCCGCGAGCCGGAGGGGGTGACGCGCTACGCGCTGCGCTTCGGCAAGGGCGGTGTCTCCGGTCTGGAGACGGCGTTGCGCGAAGGGCAGGGGGCGGTGCGGCAGCTGGTGCGCCAGCAGGTGCCGGTGAACCCCGACTCGCCGCTGGCCTGGGACTTTCTCGCCTCGTTGAGCCTTCGATACCCTACCGTCATGACCATCGTGAAATACCTCTGCTTCTTCGCCGGAGGCTGGTTCGTCTTCCGCGCGCTCGACCGCGCGGTCGTCGGTCCGGTGCTCTCGGCGGCCAACCGCACGCTCATGCACGCGAAGAGCGGCGTGATGGCGCTCGTGTTCTCCGGGATCCTGTTCGTGCTCAGCGAGCCGTTCCTGCTGCGCGGCGCCCCGCCGGCCGATCTGGCGGTGAAGGTGAGCATCCCGGCGCTGAGCCTGATCGGGCAGGTGCAGGGCGGGGCGGCGGCGGCGAAGCCGATCACGGATGTCTCGACGGTCATCACGATCGTGTTCTTCGGCGCCGTGCAGGTGCTCGTCTATTGGATCTGCCTGCTGAAGATGCGTGAGATCGAGCGGCAGCAGATCCCGAGTCTGCTCAAGCTGCGGCTGATGGAGAACGAGGAGAATCTCTTTGATGCCGGTCTCTATGTCGGCATCGCCGGCACAGCCTCGGCGCTCGTGCTGCAGGTGCTGCAGGTCATCGAGCCGAACCTGCTCGCCGCCTATTCCTCGAACCTCTTCGGCATCACCTGCGTGGCGATGGTGAAGATCCGCCACGTGCGCCCCTACAAGAAGAAGCTCATCCTTGAGAGCCAGGCCGCCGTGCCCGCGAAGCCCGCCGCCTGACCCCGCCGTGGCATGAACAAGACGCTCCTGCTCATCATCTGCGACTTCCTCCTGCTCAACCTCCTGGCGTTGACGCGGTGGGAGAACATCGAGCCGCCCCAGACCCCGCCTCCGGTCGCCACCGCCTCGGCGCAATCGGGCGAGAGCGTCGGGCCGGCCAACGAACTGGTCGAGGTCATGCGCCTCTCGCTCGCCGACGAGCAGGCGGCGCGGGAGGAACTGCGCACCCAGCTTTCCACGACCGCCGAGAACCTCCAGCAACGGGAGAAGCAGGTGGCGGGGCTCGAGGGGGAGAAGGGCAAACTGCAGGAGAACCTCTCGGTCACGCAGGCCAGGGCCGCCGCGCTCGCACAGGAGGCCGCGGCGCGGGCCGCGGAGGTCGAGGCGGGCAAGATCCGCCTCGCCCAGCTCCAGCGCGATCTCGAGTTGCGCGAACAGCAGGCCCGCGAGCAGCGCGAGGCCTACGCGACCCTGGAGCAGAAGCACACCGCCGCCCGCGGCGAGATCGAGAACCTCAGCGTCGCCGTGAAGGTGGCCGAGCAGGAGAAGGGGCTGCTGCGCGAGAACATCGAGCAGATGCGCGAGGAGGTCGTGACCGTGCGCGAGGAGAAGGCGAAGATCCAGGAGCAGGCGGGCGTGCTCGCCGAGGGCGTGGGCAAGCTTGCCGAGAAGTCCGGCGAGCTCACCCGCGAGATCCGCGAGAACCGCCCGATCAACCCCAACACGCTCTTCAGCGATTTCGTGGCCAACCAGTTTGCCGTCGAGCGCGTCTCCCGGCGCACCGTGCTGCTCGGGCCGTTCACCCTCGAACGCGCCGCGCGGACGGTGCTCGTCTCCCATGGGAACCGGGTCTTCGCGCTGCTGCACGCGGTCGACGCCCCCATCGATCTCGGGGGCACGCCGGTGGATTTCGAGTTCGTGCGCGGGGTGCTGAAGCGCACCAACGCCGAGGTGTCGGTGACCGAGTTCGGCCTGCACGCGCTCGATCCCCGGGTCGTGCTGATCCCGGTCGACGCCACCCGGGCCGCGGCGCTGGGCGTGAAGATCTACCCGCTGGCCGCCGACCCCTTCAAGTTTCCCGAGGCGGTGCTGATCAGCAGCAGCGGGCGCTACTACGGCGAGATCGCATTCAAGCTCGACCCGACCGCGCCGCGGTACGTGCAGATGGACAACCGCTTTTTCAAACGCCTCTTCGGCGATTTCGCGCCGCACACCGGCGACCTGGTCTTCAGCAAGACCGGCGAGCTGCTGGGGGTGATGGTGAACAACGACTATTGCTTCGTGCTGAACCAGCTGCGGACGCTCGGGGCCGTGAAGACCGGGGAGAATCCCTCGGGGCTCGGCACCCGCGAGCCGTTGCAGGCGGCGAGAAACGTTCTGCTCACCCTGCCGGCGAAGCTCCAGTGACAGGCTGCTTCCGGCCACTGGCGTCTCGGGGCGCTGGTGCCGGCCGGGACTGGCATGGTTCTGCGGGCCGGCGTCACTCGCTCCCGGGCGGGCCGGTTTGGGCCGCCCTCAACACTCTTCGCTCCGAGCGGACCTGGTCTCGCGGCTATGGCGCAACCCATGGCAGCCACCGAAGCCTTCCGGGAAATTGATCCAATGATTGACCATGGTTTCGGGGCGATCCGAAGGAGGGCGCGATCGGGTCGGTTGGGGGGAGTCGATTTCGCCGGGCGGCTATCGTGTGGTGGTTGTCGTGCCCCTCATTCGTCGGAATCGGGAATTTCCCGCAATCATGGCCCACTTGCGCACCTCGGCGTGGACAGGGCTTCGGTTTTTCGACACAACCTGCGGTCTCAAACCCAACTCGAGTCCTGACCATGAATATCTGTTGCATCGGCGCCGGCTATGTCGGCGGTCCCACCATGGCGATGATCGCCCGGAAGTGTCCCGACATCCGCGTCACCGTCGTGGATATGAATGCCGCGCGTATCGCGGCCTGGAACTCCGACCATCTGCCGATCTTTGAGCCCGGTCTGGATGCGGTGGTGCGCGAGGCGCGTGGGCGCAACCTGTTCTTCTCGACCGATGTCGCGGGCGGCATCAAGGCGGCGGACATCGTTTTCGTCAGCGTCAACACCCCCACAAAGACCTACGGCCATGGTGCGGGCCGGGCGGCGGACCTCAGGTATATCGAGGGCGTGGCTCGCACGATTGCCGAGCATGCCGACAGCCCGAAGATCATCGTCGAGAAGTCGACGATTCCGGTGAAGACCGCCGAGTCGATCTCGACCATCCTCGGCGCCAACGCCCGCGGACTGAAGTTCCAGGTGCTCTCCAATCCGGAATTCCTCGCCGAGGGCACAGCCGTGGCCGATCTTGAGGCGCCCGATCGGGTGCTCATCGGCGGCGAGCGCACGCCCGAAGGCGAGGCGGCGCTCCAGAAGCTCGCCAGTGTCTACGCCCGGTGGGTGCCGCGCGAGCGGATCATCACGACCAACCTCTGGTCCTCGGAGCTCTCCAAGCTCGTCGCCAATGCCTTCCTCGCGCAGCGCATCTCCTCGATCAACTCGATCTCCGCCTTGTGCGAGGCCACCGGGGCCGATGTCGACGAGGTCGCCAACGCCATCGGCAAGGACTCGCGCGTCGGACCGAAGTTTCTCCGGTCGTCGGTCGGCTTCGGCGGCTCCTGCTTCCAGAAGGACATCCTCAACCTGGTCTATCTCTGCGAGCATTTCGGGCTCCCGGAGGTTGCCGGGTATTGGGAGAGCGTGGTCAAGATGAACGACTGGCAGAAACACCGCTTCACCAAGCGCATCGTGCGCGAGCTGTTCAACACTGTCGCCGACAAGCGCATCGCGATCCTCGGCTTCGCTTTCAAGAAGGACACCAACGACACCCGCGAGTCCGCGGCGATCACCGTGTGCAAGGACCTGCTGGCCGAGCAGGCGCGGCTCGCGATCTACGATCCGAAGGTTCCGGCCGACGAGATCTTCCGCGATCTGGAGGTCCCGCGAAAGCTGGCGGACGGCAAACCGAATCCGGCAGTCTCCATCTGTGCCGACGCCTATGCGGCCACGGAGGGCGCGCACGCGGTGGTCGTCCTGACCGAGTGGGACGAGTTCAAGTCGATCGACTTCGGCCGGGTGTACGAGCGGATGATGAAGCCCGCTTCGGTTTTCGACGGCCGGAACATCCTCGATCTGACGAAACTGCGCTCCCTCGGCTTCAAGGCCTCCGGCATCGGCAAAGGCTGATCCTGAAAGACCTCGTGTTTGCGGACGATCAAGGCCCGGTTGTGCGCCGGGCCTTTTTGCTGCTCCATCTCCGGCCCCGCGCGCGATCGAGGTCGAGACGGGAGCGGCTCGAGCGATGCCTCGTGGGCTGCTGGCCGAGGCGGATCATCGCAGTTGGCGGACTCGGCCCCCGGTGCGCGGTTTGAGCCCGATTTCGTTGGTCGAGCCCGCCGGCACTGCAGAGGTGCCTTAGGCGGGGCGGAGGGGCGGTCTTACACTCTCGTAACCAATGCCGGGTTGGCGGACCTGCATGGATTTTCAATGCTCTGATCCTGACGGCCACTTCCATGTCCCCACTTCCCCCACGTTTTGCGACGGCACGACTGCTGCCGGTCGCCCTGATGTTTCTCGGCGTGAGCATCCTCCCGGCGCAACCGCGCAGGCCCGACCTCGGATTGGCGCTTGTCGCCGGTCAGCCCGAGCAGGTGCGGCTGACCTTGGCGCCGGTGGTGCCGGACTGGACGTATGCGGTCCAGGTTTCGCCGGATCTGGCGACCTGGGCGCCGCTGGTTGGCGGCCTACCGAACGATCTGGCCGGTGTGCGCACGATCACCGACCCGGCGGCGGGAGGCTCGCGGCGCTTCTACCGCGTGGTCGGCCCGAGTCTCGACGGATTCCGGAACCCCAACCCGGTGCGGGTGTTCTACATCGACGCCCGGACCGGCAGCGATCTCGCCGCCGGCACGAGCCCGGCCACAGCGTGGCGCTCGCTCGACAAGGCGAGACAGAAGGGACTCAAGGCCGGCGACGTGGTGCGGTTGGCGCGCGGTTCGGTGTGGACGCGGGAGAACTTCTATTTTGGCAGCGGCCTCGCTGGCACCGCGACGGCGCCGATCGTCATCGAGGCGTACGGGGACGGCGAACCGCCCACGATCGACGACCCGCGGGCTCCGTGGATCGACGGTGAGACCGGCGAGCCCGCGGTGTTCGATGCGGTTTTTCTCGAAGGCACCTCGACCCATGTGCGGGTGCTCGACCTGCGCATCCGGAACTCCAATCCGCAGAAGGCGGGCATCAACACCGGTTGGTCCAGCCAGTATGTCGTCATCGCCGGCGTGGAGATCGCCAATGTCGGCCGCGGCATGATGATCCGCGGTTCACATCATCGGGTGATCGGCTGCCTCATCCGCGATCTGGTGGATCCGAAAGCCGCCGCCGAGGGGATCAACTTCTTCGGCACCGACCTCGAGTTCGCCTGGAACCGGTTCGTGAACTGCCGCTCGGTACGACCAGACGGCGACGACGGCAACGCGTTCGAGTTCTTCGAGCCGGGCAGGACGGCGCGCGACATCCGCATCCACCACAACGTGATCGACCGCTGCTACGGCTTCATGGAGCTCGACAGCACCGTCGACGGCCTGACGATCGCCCGCAACCTCTACCTCAACAGCCCCACCGAGGCGCTCGAGTTCCACCTCGATTCTTCCGAGCGCCGCGGCGAGGTCGACTCGTACAAGAACACGCGGATCGAGAACAATACCTTCGCCCCGCTGACCAATGCCCACCTGAACGGCTGGGGGATCATCGGCCTGCTCAGTGCGCAGGGACCGGAGGATCCGCCGATCGTGCCGGCCGACCACAGCATCAGCGTCCGCAACAACATCTTCGTCACCGGGTACCGGATCACCACGAAGAATCTCCTCGGGGCCAGTTTCACCCATGACCACAACCTGATCCGGCTCGTTGGTTCAGGGCAGCGCGGCGACTGGCCGCTCGGCGCCGGAGAGGTGGTGGGGGATCCGCGGTTTGTCGATGCCTCCGGCGGCGACTACCGCCTCGCTCCCGGCAGCCCGGCGATCGATGCCGGTGCGGCGTCCGGTTACACCTACGATCTGCGCGGCACACCCGTGCCCAGCGGCTCCGCGCCCGACCTCGGCGCCTACGAGGCGCCGTGACACGGTTGCGCAGGTATTCCCAACACCCCGATGCAACCGCACCTCCGCCGTTTCCTGCTTTCGTCATGCGCCCTGAGTTTCGCGGCCGGTTTGGCCGCCGCGCCCAAGCTCCGCAGCCTGCAGGTCGCGCCCGTTGCGAATCAGCCGACCCAGCTGCGGCTCACGTACGGTCCCACGACGCCCGACTGGGTCTACGTGCCGCAGGTCTCCACCGACCTCGCGACGTGGGTTCCGCTGACAAACTTCACGCAGGACCTCTCCGGTGGCGCTTGCACGATCACCGATCTCGGTGCGACCGGCATGCGGCGTTTCTACCGGCTTGCCGCCACGAGTCCCGCGGAGCCACTGCGGCCGAACCTCGACCAGTACCGCAACCCCAACCCCAAACGCGTTTTCTACCTCGATGCGCGGACCGGCGACGACTCCCGCGACGGCCGGACCCCACAGACCGCGTGGCGCAGACTCTTCCGCGTGCACTCCGCCGGCCTCACCGCCGGTGATGTCGTTCGACTCGCGCGTGGCTCGGTCTGGCGCCGCGAGAGCCTGTTCCTCGATGCTGGCGCGCAGGGGACTGCGGCCGAGCCGATCGTGATCGAAGCCTACGGCACTGGCGAACCGCCCACGATCGCGGAACCCGGAGCGCATTGGAACGCAGCCCTAGACTTCTCCGGCGTGGCTTTCGGCGAGAATGGCACGGCGACGCTCCCTTCCAAGTATGTCCACCTGCTCGACGTCCGGATCGAGGACACGAAACAGACGGCGATCTCGATGTCGTCACAGACGAGCTACATCGTGGTCGCGGGATGCGAGGTGCGGCGCTGCGGCAGCGGCATCTCGGTGGCCGGAGCGCATCAGACCGTGGTCGGCAACTACATCCACGACGGCATCATGGCCATCGACACCGGCGATCCGGATGTCGACCGCGGCGCGGGTGGCATCGGTTTCGTCGGCGAGGATCTCGAGCTCGCGTGGAACCGGCTGGTGAACTGCATCGCGCCGAGCAAGTCCTTCGGCACCGATGGCGGCGCCTTCGAGTTCTTCGGCCAGAAGTCCACCGCCGCGGACCCGGGAGGCTGGACCTACGTCTCCAACGACATCCGGATCCACCACAACTACTCGGAGAATTCCGACGTGTTTCTCGAGTGTGCCGGCAAGGTCACCAACCTGGTGATCGCCTACAATCTGCACATCGCCAGCCCGAATCGCGCGATCGAGTTCCATCTCGACGACCTCAGCTACGCGGGGCCCGGCTCCTACGGCGTGCGGATCGAAAACAACACGTTCGTGCCCGGCGCAGAGTACGGAGCTGGTGCGACGTTCCTCTTCCTCGGCGCGAAGTTCGGCACGTTCCACGCCGGCAACTCCGTGACGATCCGCAACAATCTCCTCAGCACCGGCGGCATGCTGGCGTACGACGTCAACGCCATTGGGGCGGGGCTGGTGCACGACTACAACGTGATCCGCTTCACCGGGAGCGGCACCTTCGGCTCTTCGGGCAACGCGTGGGCATTGGCGGCGCATGAGAGACTGGCGGATCCAAAGTTCGTCGACGAAGCGATGCTGGACTTCCGCCTCGCCCCCGGCAGCCCGGCGATCGACGCCGGCGTCGCCACCGCATTCACGACGGACCTGCGTGGCGCCTCCGTGCCCACCGGTTCCGCGCCCGACCTTGGCGCGTACGAGGCGAAGTGAATCGTCGCCCCAATACCTAACCCTGCTTCGATGAACCCGCGGCCCCACCGTCTGCTCCTACCCCTCCTCGTACTCGCGTTTGCCACCTGGCTCGTCGCGGAACCAAAGCTGCGCGACTTGCGAGTCGCACCCGTACCCGGACAGCCGACTCAGCAACGGCTCACGTACGGTCCCACAACGCCCAACTGGATCTACGTACCACAGGTCTCCACCGATCTCGCATCGTGGACACCCCTCACAAACTTCACGCAGGACCTCTCCGGTGGCGCTTGCACGATCACCGATCTCGGTGCGACCGGCGCGCGACGTTTCTACCGGCTTGCCGCCACGAGTCCCGCGGTGCCACCACGGCCGAACCTCGACCAGTTTCGCAACCCCAATCCCAAGCGGGTCTTCTACCTCGATGCGCGGACCGGCGACGATTCCCGCGACGGCCACACGCCGCAGACCGCATGGCGCACGCTCTTCCGTGTGCACTCCGCCGGCCTCACCGCCGGCGATGTCGTTCGACTCGCGCGTGGCTCGGTCTGGCGGCGCGAGAGCCTGCTCCTCGACGCCGGCGCGCAGGGAACTGCGGCCGAGCCGATCGTGATCGAGGCCTACGGCACCGGGGAGCCGCCCACGATCGCGGACCCCGGCGCTCATTGGAACGCCGCCATTGACTTCCCCGGCGTGGCCTTCGGCGAGAACGGCACGGCGAGCGCGCCGTCTCGGTACATCCACCTGCTCGATGTTCGGATCCAGGACACGAAGAAAGATGGCATCCACATGAGCCCGAAGACCAGCCACCTGGTGGTGGCGGGGTGCGAGATTGCGCGCTGCGGCGCCGGGATCAAGGTGCAGGGAGCACACCAGCGCATCATCGCCAACTACATCCACGACGGCGTCATTGCTGTCGACACGGGGGACCCCTCCAAGGACCGCGGTGCGAGCGGTATCTGCTTTGTGGGCGAGGATCTCGAGCTCGCCTGGAACCGCATGGTGAACTGCATCGCCCCGAGCAAATCCTTCGGCACCGACGGTGGGGCGTTCGAGTTCTTCGGCCAGATGTCCACCGATGGGGATCCGGTCGGCTGGAACTACATCTCCAATGACATCCGGATCCATCACAACTACAGCGAGAATTCCGATGTCTTCATGGAATGCGCGGGCAAGGTCACCAATCTGCTTGTCACCTACAATGTGCACGTCGACAGCCCCAACCGCGCCATCGAGTTCCATCTGGATGACCTTCCCTATGCAGTGACGGGCTCCTATGGTGCCCGGTTCGAGAACAACACCTTCGTGCCTGGAACAGGCAAGGACACCGGCGCGGTGTTTCTTTTCCTCAGCGACCACCATGGAATGTTCCAGCCCGGGAACTCGGTGATCATCCGCAACAACATCCTCAGCACGGGCGGCTTGCTGGTTGCCAACCCCGCCGCCGCTGGCGCGGGACTGGTGCACGACTACAACCTGATCCGCTTCACCGGCCTCGGCGGGTTCGGGCCGGATGACAACCTGTGGGTGCAGGCGGCACATGAGACGGTGGCGAATCCGAAGTTTGTCGATGAAGCCACGCTGGACTTCCGCCTCGCCGCCGGCAGCCCGGCGATCGGCGCGGGGGTGCCGACGAGTTCCCTGACTGATTTCGTCGGTACCGCGGTGCCTTCGGGCGGGGCGCCGGATCTGGGCGCTTATGAATACGTCGGAGACACGCCCTTTGCACAGTCGCAGCTGGCCCCCGGAAACCAGGCGCGGCTTCAGCGCCTCTTCGCCAAGGGCCGCGCCGGCACTCCAATCACCCTCGGCGTCATCGGCGGCTCGATCACCGAAGGCGCCGGAGCCAGCGCGGCTGCGAACCGCTGGGCCAACTTGGTCCAGACGTGGTGGAAACAAACCTTTCCCGCCAGCGCCTGCACGCTCGTCAACGCCGGCATCGGCGCCACTTGCTCCGACTACGGCGCGCTTCGCGTCCGCGACGACGTGCTTTCGAAGAGTCCCGATCTCGTCATCGTGGAGTTCGCCGTCAACGACTCGTGGAGCGGCGTGGCCGGAGCCGCGGGCTACACCCTCGGCGAGACCTACGAAGGCCTGTTGCGGCAGGCGCTCAACCATGCCAACAAGCCGGCGGTCCTGCTGCTCTTCATGAGCCAGTGCAATTTCAACACCGGCCACGCGGCTTACCGCGGCAGCAAGTTCTGGCAGGCGCCGATTGGCGCGCACTACGGCCTGCCGATGGCGAGTTTCGAGGACGGCATCGTGCCGGAGATCGACGCCCACCGGCTGGCCTGCGCCGACGTGAGCGTCGACGGCACGCACCCGAACGATGTCGGTCACGCCTTCGCCGCGCAGTTCCTCGAGCAGACGCTCCAGACCTCGCTCAACGCCTTTCCCCCGGGGGCGACTCCGCTCGCGATTCCGGCGACCCCGGCCCCGCTGCGTACCGACGCCTTCGAGTTCACGACGCTCGCCGATGGGCGAGGACAGACGCTCTCGCCAGTGGCCAACTCCGGTTGGACGCTGAAGGCGGCAGCCGGCGGCGCGGACGCCGGCTACGAGAGCGCCGCGCCCGGCAGCATGATCGAGTTCGATGTCCGCGGGGACCGGCTCCTCTTCTCCTACTGGTTCATCAACGACGTGAAGAATGCGACCACCAGCGGCTCGGGTGTGGGCCAAGGGCAGGTGAGCGTCACGGTCGACGGCGGCGCGCCGATCATCTGCGACTCCTGGTCCGACGCGAGCTGGGGCGGCCAGCGCAAGATGGTGCGGCTCGGCACGACCTACCCGTTGGCGACCCACCGGGTGAAGGTCACCCTGCTTGCCACCCGCAACGCGGCGAACACGACTCCGGGAACCACCTTCCGCATCCTCGCTCTCGGTTCCGGCGGCGCGAGGTGATCGGGCAGGGGGGGGCGGATCTTGTCGGGCGCGGGATATCGCCCGCCGGACACGAAAAAGCCGGTCTCGCGTGGAGACCGGCTCGGGGAAAGGGAAACCGTTGTGGTCGGCTCAGGCGCGGCCCATGTAGGCGCCGTTCTCGGTGCTGACCTTGATCGTCTCGCCTTCCTTGATGAAGAGCGGGACCTGCACGATGAGACCGGTCTCGAGCTTGGCCGGTTTCTGGACGTTGGAGGCGGTGTCGCCCTTCACGCCTTCGGCGGACTCGACGATCTTGAGGGTGACCGAGCTCGGGAGCGAGACGGTGACCGGGGCGTCGTCGACGAAGAGCACTTCGACCTTGCCGCCGGGGATGATGTAGTTCTTCGCGTCGCCGATGAGGGCCTCGTTGAGCTCATACTGCTCGAACGTGGTCGGATTCATGAAGCAGAAGGTGTCGCGCTCGATGTAGCTGAGCTCGAGCGTCTGGCGATCGGTCGTGAGGACTTCGACGGTCTCGGTCGAGTTGAAGCGCTGGTCGCCGGAGCGGCCGGTGCGGAGATTG